>NZ_CAWMSA010000083.1:0-1187 GCF_963870205.1 Anabaena sp. CA = ATCC 33047
GTAAAGCTACGGAATTAAACAGCATTAACTCTTCAGTGTTTACCCTGTGAATATGGGATAAAAGCGTATCCCTGCATTAAAGTATTAGCCACCTAAATACTGCTTATTACCGTAGAGTCAAGCATTCAGTTGAGGTTTATCAGCAAACAAGCATATTACAACTTAACACTATTAACCGCATTCTCACTGAACCGTATCAACCGCATCATTCAATCTGCTTGCTTGGTTTACTTAGATTTGTTGCACAATTTTAATCTTCTTAACACAAAAACATACACGATGTAATTATACAAATCTTGCCATTATGCTTGAGTGCGGTTAAGATTGCTACTGATATGTCACTTGCTATATCAAGCAGTTGGTAATATAAATGACCATCAAAAAACCTTTGGTAGTCAAGCAACCTGAAATTGGGGGGCTAATTCGGAATCTGCGGTTGCTGACTGGCCTTACTCAAGAACAGTTTGCAGCATATCTGGGTGTGACATATACGACGATTAACCGATGGGAGAATGGACGCTCTAAACCTTCACCTATGGCTATGGAGAAGATTGAGCAGAAGCTTAATGACTTGGATCAACAAGGTCAGGATTTAAAGCAGAAATATTTTGGTAATTAAAGGTGTAGGGGAAGATGTCAGAGCGTTTATTGCAATTGGATGATTTATCAAATATTCGTAGTCCTGAGAAAATTGCAGCCCTATTTCAAAAACTGGGTTACAACGCTGCTGCTCAACCTCTAAATATAGATGACTTACATTTACCAGCCCGTAGCACTGAAGCAATTTATGATTCTTACCTGATTGCTGACCAGGGTAACGGCGAACTGCAAGTATTACTGTTTCAGTTGCATCCAGAAGAATGGACTTCTAGCAATGCCGTTAGTAGTCGCATGAGAGCGATCGCTAATGTTATCGGTCAGCGTGCAACTGATTTTTTGCTGTTGGCGACGAAGGATTTTAACCAGTTGATGTTGGTGAATCCTCGCAAGAATTATGATAATAACCTGAATTTAAAAACCAGCATCCGCAAGTTATTAATTGATAGCACCAATCCCACTAATTATGACCGTGACCGATTGGAAGCAATAGCGGTTAGGGAGCAATCACCCCAGGAGCTATACAAAACCCACTGTGAAGCGTTTGATGTTGAGAAGTTAACCAAGTCTTTCTATAAAGGCTACAAGCA
>NZ_CAWMSA010000084.1:0-356 GCF_963870205.1 Anabaena sp. CA = ATCC 33047
TAGCAACTAATATCAATAATAAACGATTAATATCATACAGTCATGGTATTTTAGGCAAACTACAACCAGAACAAGCACAAACTTACTTTATTAAAGCACTAAGTCTAGCTCAATCAATTCAAGCATGGGACTTAGCTTATCAATGGTCTCAGCAATTAGCTACATTGTATCAACAGCAAGGAAAGTATCAAAAAGCTATCAAATCTTATGAGACAGCCCTTGCCCATCTTACTAAAGTTCGAGATAACCTTTCTTCAACTAATATAGATTTACAATTTTCATTTTATGAGAACGTAGAACCTCTATACCGAAATTATATGCGTTTGCTACTTAATACCTCTCATCCCCAACTCGAT
>NZ_CAWMSA010000085.1:0-36770 GCF_963870205.1 Anabaena sp. CA = ATCC 33047
GTCGCCGCCCAAAAATTCATCTCGTCGCCTCTTCGGGTAGGCGAGAGGCTTCTTTTTGATTCAGCTAAGGGGGGTTAGGTTTCTCAAGTCCTGGTTGATTTACAATCTGGGTTAATATTTTCTCTCCTGTGGTTCAAACATGGTAATTGCGACTGGGCGATATTGAATATCAATACCTGCGGGTGAATAGTAAGCCATTGTATGCTTGAGGAAGTTAGCATCATCGCGTTGGGGATAATCTTCCCGGAAATGTGCGCCACGACTTTCTTGACGATTCAGGGCTGATGCTAAGATAGTTTGTCCGACTACCATCAAACTTCTGAGTTCTAAAGCTTCAACTAATTCTGTATTCCAACAACTACCTTTATCATCTAAGTATATTTGTGTATATTGCTGCTGTAATGCGGTAATTTTTTCCCAACCCTCAGTCATTAATTCCTCAGTACGGAAAACACCGCAAAACTGAGTCATGGAATCTTGAAAGCTTTGGCGTATTTGGTTAATCCGGTATTGTCCAGGTTGTTCTAGTAAAGCTTGAATTTCTTGCTGGGCTTGTTTGATGTAACTTTTTTCATGGATGCTGGGTAACTTACGTTTCTGCACATAATCAGCGATCGCCGCCCCAGTGCGTTTACCATAAACTACACATTCTAATAGAGAATTACTACCTAAACGATTCGCCCCGTGAACCGAAACACAAGCCGTCTCACCAGCAGCAAAGAAACCCTCAACAAAACCATCGCCACTACTGCGGACTCTACCATCAGTATTGACAGGGATACCGCCCATGCAATAATGAATAGTGGGACGGACTGGCATAGGTTGAGTCACAGCATCCACACCGACTAAACGGTGAGCTTCTTCCCAACAGAAGGGAACACGACTCATAATTTTTTCTTTGCCCATGTGGCGCAAATCCAGATAGACAAACGCACCGCCAGCACTACCATCAGGATTTATACCACGCCCGGCGCGAATTTCGTAGGCGATCGCCCGTGAAGTAATATCACGGGGGGCTAGTTCCATGCGACTGGGTGCGTAATTCGCCATAAAGCGATCGCCTTCTGAATTAATTAAATAAGCCCCTTCACCCCGCACAGCTTCCGAAATCAGCACCCCCACCGGATATAAACCCGTAGGATGGAACTGCACAAACTCCATATCTTCCAGGGGTAAACCAGCCAGTGCAGTCATCGCCAAACCATCACCAGTGGAAGCATAATCATTAGAAGTAGTATTATAAACCCGACCATATCCCCCAGTGGCAAACATCACCGCCTTAGCGCGGACAACCTCAATATGTCCATCTAGCAAGCGGTACATGACCAAACCTTTCGCCTCATTGTCTTCTAAAATCAGGCGCATCACATACCATTCTTGATATATCTGCACACCATAACGGCGCAAATTATTCACTAATTCATGTAGAATAGCGTGACCTGTTTTATCTGCGGCGTAACAAGTACGGTTGTGAGAATGTCCCCCAAAAGCCCGTTGTGCAATCCGCCCATCCGGTAAACGGGAGAATAAAACCCCCAGATGTTCCAAATCAATCACCACATCCGGGGCTTCTTGGGCAAGAATTGCTACTGCATCTTGGTCTGCCAGATAATCAGAACCCTTAACAGTATCAAAGGCGTGAGCCTCCCAACAATCAGTAGAATCCACATTTTTTAATGTAGCAGCGATACCACCTTGAGCCGCAACCGAGTGAGAACGAATCGGATGGGTTTTAGCAACTATCGCCACTTTTAAACTAGGATCTGTGCGGGCAATTTCCACAGCCGCCCGACAACCCGCCAAGCCACCCCCGACAATAATCACATCATGTTCCAACATACTTAATTCCCGACTGCAAAACACTCAGTTCTATTGTAGAGATGACTTGAGAAACATCAGGGATTGGGGACTGGGTATTGGGGAGTGGGTGAAATATTGGCTTCCTCCGCTTCCTCATCCTCCTCATCCTCCTCATCCCCCTCATCCCCACACCCCATTCCTCAGCTAGTTGCTTGTACAGGTTTTTGTTGGGAAACATTACCAGGAATCGGTTGAGTCTTCGTACCTGGTTCTACGGCGGTTAATTCAATGTGATTTAAAAGTGTAGTCACAAACGCGAACAACAAGAAAGGAAGAGATAATAAAACCACCAAACCCACCGTAGCTAAAGCATACACTGGTCTTCTTGCGCCCATCAGTGCTAAAGCTGATGCTAAACTGACGACAATCGTGATTAACCACACTATTATTTGACCGTAGATATCACCAAAAGTCAGGGTGCAGACAAACCGATAGTTTTGATTAGGATTTTTATTCATGACGATTCCCTCAAGTTTATCCTATAGGTTCTACGTTAGAGCCATGTTTGGCTAGCAAACAATTTCTAAATATTTTTGCAAGGTTTGTAATATCACGTTACAATCTCGCTTTTTTGTTACCTATTGTAATTTCTAGATAGTTGTAACTAAATAAATTTCAGGTAATTAATGCTACGAATGTTTTAAAATAAAAATCTATAACCTACAATTTTTTTGCATCATTTTATTCGTGTAAGTTCACTACAATTTTAGGTAAAATAAAAATCCCCCTTTAATGGCAATAAAGGAGGATGATGGCTCAAGGGTCAGAGAAAAATCAAAACTTTATCCAAATTTACCGGCTGTGGAGGCTATGAGAAAGGCTGCATAGGTGAGGACATAGCCCACGGTAAAGTGTGCTAAACCTACTAACCAACCTTGCACAATTGACATCGCTACAGGCTTATCTTTCCAACGCACTAAGTTAGCTAATGGTGTGCGTTCATGCGCCCAAACTAGGGTTTCTATTAATTCTTGCCAATAACCACGCCAGCTAATCAGGAACATGAAACCAGTCGCCCAAACTAGGTGTCCAAATAGGAACATCCACGCCCAAACTGAGAGGTTACTTGTACCGTAGGGGTTATAACCGTTGATTAATTGTGCAGAGTTCGCCCACAGGTAATCTCGCAACCAACCCATCAAATATGTTGAGCTTTCGTTAAACTGGGCTATATTACCTTGCCAAACTCCTAAATGCTTCCAATGCCAGTAGAATGTTACCCAACCCAAGAGGTTTAACATCCAGAAGAAGGCGAGGAAAAATGATTGTTCCCAAGCGGAGGTTTGACAAGTACCACCGCGTCCAGGCCCATCACAGGGGAAGGTGAAACCAAAGTCTTTTTTATCGGGGAATAGCTTACTCGCACGGGCATCTAATGCACCTTTCACACATATTAATGTAGTGGTGTGCAGACCGAGTGCGATCGCATGATGTACTAAGAAATCTCCAGGCCCTATCGTCAAAAACAGGGAATTAGTACCAGAGTTAATTGCATCTAACCACCCAGGCAGCCAAACATTGCCGTGGTTGGGGTAGGCTGTAAAAGCTATGCTGTGAGGATTAGATAACAGAGTATCCATACCATACAGCAATTTGCCGTGAGCAGATTGGATAAATTGAGCAAACACCGGCTCAATCAAAATCTGCTTTTCAGGTGTACCGAAAGCAACTACTACGTCGTTGTGAACGTATAACCCAAGTGTATGGAAACCGAGGAATAACGATACCCAACTTAAGTGAGAGATAATCGCTTCCTTATGTTGGAGGACTCGATCTAATACGTTACCTCGGTTTTGTTCTGGGTCATAGTCCCTTACCCAGAAAATCGCCGCATGGGCAAATGCCCCAATCATCAAGAAACCTGCAATATATTGATGATGGGTGTATAGTGCGGCTTGGGTGGTGTAGTCCTTAGCCATGAAAGCGTAAGGAGGTAACGAGTACATGTGTTGCGCTACTAAGGAAGTTGCGGTTCCTAAAGCGGCGAGGTGAATACTTAATTGGAAGTGCAGAGAGTTGTTATAGGTATCATACAGCCCGTAGTGGGGCAGGTTAAACTGACCTTCGGTGCGGATGCCAAAGAAATTTCTAGCGTTTAGCATTTCTTTGATACTGTGACCGATACCGAAGTTAGTGCGGTATTGATGACCGGCGATAATGAAAATAACTGCGATCGCTAAATGGTGATGTGCCATATCAGTCAACCACAGAGATTCTGTCTGAGGATGGAAGCCACCCAAAAACGTTAAAATCGCCGTTCCCGAACCTTGAGAAGTGCCAAAGATATGTGCTGCTGTATCGGGATTTTGAGCATACACACCCCAATTCCCAGTCCAGAAAGGTGTTAACCCGGCCGGGTGAGGTAACGTTGTCAAGAAATTATCCCAACCAACATGAACCCCGCGAGACTCAGGTATTGCAACGTGGATTAAATGACCAGCCCAAGCCAAAGAACTGACACCAAATAAACCCGCCAAGTGATGGTTAAGACGAGGTTCAGCACTCTTAAACCAAGTTAAACTAGGACGGTATTTCGGCTGTAAATGTAACCAACCAGCAAATAGAAATACTGCTGCTAACAACAACAGGAACACCGAACCAACATACAAATCATTATTGGTTCGCATCCCAATGGTATACCACCAGTGATAAACACCAGAGTAAGCAATGTTAACTGGATAGTTAGCACCACCTTGGGTAAAAGCTTCTACAGCTGGTTTACCAAAATGAGGATCCCAAATCGCATGGGCGATAGGACGAATATGTAAAGGATCTTGAATCCACTGTTCAAAGTTACCTTGCCAAGCTACGTGGAACAACAAGCTAGAAGCCCAGAGGAAAATGATCGCTACATGACCAAAGTGAGTAGCAAAGATTTTCTGATATAAATTTTCCTCAGTTATCCCATCATGGCTTTCAAAATCGTTACCTTGCGCCATCGCATACCAGATGCGCCGCGTAGTTGGATCTTGAGCAAGATCCTGGCTAAATTTAGGATATTTCGCTGCCATGTATTTTAATCACATCCTTTTCACAAACTCAAGCAATTTGCTATTGCTAATGAGCTAGCACCGCTACGCCGAAGTCAAAATTCAAAAAAATGGTTGGCTTATTTCCGCCGTACTGTACTAGCAACCATTGGCGATTGAGTTACCACCTTTTTACTTTTCTTAATAGAAACGATGGCATTGATAAAGTTCAACAGGCTGAGTTCAGGAAATTAGATTTCCAGGCAATTTTTTCTAATTCGTCTCTATAAATAAACAAATTAACTACTACTAATTCCATCACACTAAAGAAAGAGATTACAACTAATTTCATTTGTAGTGTGGTATACGCCTCAAAGCTGAAGAGTTGCATTAAATGCCGTCATTACTTCAGCTAGTAAACTGGTATCCTGAAAATGAGATGATTTTTTATGGATTGATCAGTCCGTAGTAAATAGCAACCACGAAGAAAAATGCTGAGAATAACAGAATAAAAACGCTACGGACAATAAAAGAGAATATATTATTTTTTGTTTGGTGGATTTTCTCAAAAAAACTAGCTTTTAAAGCTGTATTCTCGTCAAAATTATGTTGATTTGAGGAAAGTTCCCCTTCATCTAATATGGATTTATTGTTGTGTTTCATAAATTTATCTTCAGATTCATCTGACTATCTTCTTGTTATATTTCCTAAATTCAAATTTTCACTACATCATTCTTCCGAACTACTTTAGTTGAACTGATGATTTTGCTCAGGGGTGACTCAGAGTAAAGTTAGGATGTAAGTGTGAACACACATTGTTATTCTCTTGTAGAGTACGGCAGTAGATAGAATTTGGGAAAAATTAACAGCTTATTGACATCTGATGTACCCTACTGATGCGCTAGTTGCATACATCCTGAATGTAAAACCTTTCATTTGACAGAGGTGAAAATTGATAGCAGCAATTACCGTGCTGATTAGGGGCATTGTTAGCTGTGATTATTAGCTGAGATGAATTTAATTATGTTTAAATTTTTACAGCAAGTAGGCGATTATATCCAACATTCATTTTTAGCAGGTAGATATATAGGACAAGGGCTATCGGTGACATTTGACCATCTCAACCGTCGTCCCATTACTGTACAATATCCTTATGAAAAACTCATTCCCTCTGAACGTTTCCGAGGGAGAATTCACTTTGAATATGATAAGTGTATATCGTGTGAAGTGTGTGTACGGGTATGTCCGATTAATTTACCTGTAGTGGATTGGGAATTTGATAAAGTCAACAAAAAGAAAAAACTTAATCACTACAGTATTGATTTTGGAGTCTGTATTTTTTGCGGTAACTGTGTGGAATACTGCCCGACAAATTGTATATCCTTTACTGAAGAATACGAAATCAGCACTTATGACCGCCATCATTTAAACTACGATAATGTAGCGATGGGAAGACTACCGTATAAAGTAACTAATGACCCAATGGTTACACCATTGAGAGAATTAGTCTACTTGCCAGAGGGAGTATTTAACCCCCATGAAGTTCCTGATAATGCTCATCGAGCCGGTCGATTGCCATCAGAGATTTTAGCACAAAATTTAGAAAATAATCATCACTAAGAATCTAGGCAGAAATTAAAGCTGAGAGTGAGGAGTTTAGCCGTAAACATCATTAAATATTCAGGTATTTATCCCTTGTTCAAACCTATAAATTGATAAGTGTTAATTCTAGCATTCACAACCACATGAAATTACTAAAAGGCAATTCTACTAAACAGTTGATCAATACAATCGGAATTGTTGGGGTGAGTGCAGCGATCGCACTCTCTCTTTATCCCCAAATCAACAAACCAGCAACGGCTAAAAGCATCACTCAAAATTCTCCGCCTGAGATTACTAACCCCCAAACCCAGCTAAATCCGATTGATCAGATATTTGTCTTAGAAGCAACTCAAGCCGGAATTGCAGAGATTGAAATGGCAAAAATGGCATTACAAAAAACTCAGAATAATACCATTAAAGAATATGCCCAACTAATGATTAAAAATCATACAGAAGCTAATCAAGAATTAAACGGATTAGCTAGCCAAAAAGGTATTACTTCCCCAACCGATACAGCCCCTAAGCATCAAGCCATCATTGCCCAATTATCACAATTATCTGATAGTAATTTTGACCAAGCATACATTAACGAAGCCGGAATCAACGGACAGATGGAAAATCTAATTATTCATACCCGTCAATTACAGTTAGGTGAAGATCCAGACTTAAAAGCCTTCGCCGTCAAAAATATCCGCCTCATAGATGCAAACTTGCAAATGATTTCCGCACTATCAATATAGTAAGGAGTAAAGAGTAGGGAAGAAAGATTTTCATCGTATTTCTTGCGCCTAAAAAAGCGGGTTCCGCCTTAGCTGTGTGCGCGAACCTGGAAAAATCTTCTTCACCAACACGAAAAAATTAACGCAACACATCTACCCCCAAAGTAAATTCATCAAATTTCACCACATCCGCATCAGGTTTGCGGGTATCAAAACGATAGCTACTAACCGTCCCACTCCCAGTATCAAAAATACTAAAAACCGTAATCTCATTACTAGCAATATAAGGCATTATCTGACCATCTTCCCCCACCAAAGGATTAATTGTCGGTGAAACAGGTTCTAAACCATTCGGGTCGCCAACTGCTGTATAATCTTCCTGATAACCAACAGGAACTTCCCGTTTTTTACCATTCCAAGCAGCACCATAAGAATTACCAACGTTAGATGTTTCTAAAAAGTGCATCCCACTTTGACTAATAAAACGATTCCATAAATGGGAATGACCAAAAAAGACAAGTTGCACCTTAGCAGCCTCTAATAAAGGAATCACATCACGAATAATATAATCTGAGTGCTTAGGATACTCATAACGCACATCTGTAATTTTCCCTTCAGCGTCCCTTGCAATTATTTGTACAGGTTCAGTGTAAGCCGGAACGATATTATCACCCAGGGTATGGGGTGGATGATGAAACATCACAACTTTGTATTTAGCTTGTTGAAATTCTGGGCTATTGAGTTCTTTAACTAACCAATTATACTGCTCACTACCTTTAGTAATGGGTTCATAAATTACCTGCCCATAACCCCAATTTTCTGGTTGATTTAAATCTTTTTCTGTTTCTTTATATCTCCCCTTATAAGGTGAGTCTAATTTAGCAGTCCGCCACATATTAGTAACGTACAGAACCACTAAACGCACATCACCAAAACTAACTGCATAATACCTTTTACCACCCTCTTGACTTTCGGGTAGGGTAAAAATTTCTTCGTAGGTAACTGTATTAAAAGAATTATCGATTAAAGATTTACCGCTATAAAGTCTTTGAGCAACAGCACGGGGAATAGTATCATTAAACTCATCATCTAAACTGCCCGTTCTGCCCAACCTACCCATCACTTCATGATTGCCAATGCAAGTAAATAACGGTGCGTGTTGAATAATTTGCCCACCAGTGTAAACTATGTTTTGGTCATGATAATTCATTTCATAGTGGGCGCGACCTTGCAAACCAGGAAATAACGCATTTCCCCGATTATCATCAAACCATTCCGAGGCACGGTCAGGCACATTAACCAAATCACCAGCAAACCAAACAGCATCAACTTTTCCGATAGTTTCTACAACTTTTTGTAGGTTTGCAGGTGCCATTGGTTTAAGTTGATGGTCAGAAGTCAGGAGAATTTTTTGCGGTGTACCTGATAGGGGTGTGGGTGCAAGAGTAAAAACATCACTGCTAATACTTTTACCGTCTTCTCTCTCACTTGTCACCCGATAATTAACCCGCACACCAGGAGTTAACCCAGTCACCTCAGCTTCATGTCGCCAGATATCACGCTGCACAGGTTGTGAATAAACCTCTCCGACTTGGGTTTGGTTTCCTACCCTAGAATTTTGGTCTTCTCGTGTGCGGCTAAGTTTAGTAGTAGTAGCTGTAACCCTGTGCTGTAAATTGTCACCATAGCTAACTGTATGCTGACTACCAGCAAACTCAGTAAACCAAACTACTCTAACTGAATTCCCAGTTGGTAATTGCAAAAATGGGTCAGTCAGCAGTTGCGGTGCTGATATCATAGTGGTTTGCCCAAAAGAATGCACATTAATCAGCGTAAAGCATAGAGCAAACACCAGAGCATATCTTAATAGCTTACCTTTAATAGCGAATATCAAAACCTCCTCCTCTCTGCGCCTTTGCGCCTCTGCGTGAGATAATCTAGCAATTACCATCACTGTGAAGCAACACCACCCCAAAAGCTTGCAATTTGAGAAAATAGTACATTAAGTTGAGTATCACCAAACTCACTTGATATCCTCATTTCCTCTAGGAAAATATGACTCATCCTTTCCTCAAACACCTGCATAGCCCGGAACGCCCGGTTATCGTCTTCGACGGTGCAATGGGAACCAACCTGCAAACCCAAAATCTCACAGCTGAAGACTTTGGCGGAACTCAGTACGAAGGTTGTAACGAATACTTAGTCCACACCAAACCCGAAGCCGTCGCCAAAGTTCACCGCGACTTTCTCGCTGTCGGTGCAGATGTCATCGAAACTGATACTTTCGGCGGTACTTCCATAGTCTTGGCTGAGTATGACTTAGCCGATCAAGCATATTATCTCAACAAAACCGCCGCCCAACTCGCCAAAAGTGTGGCGGCGGAATTTTCCACCCCAGACAAACCCCGGTTTGTCGCCGGTTCTATCGGCCCCACAACCAAACTACCGACTCTGGGACATATCGACTTTGATACCATGAAAACAGCTTTTGCTGAACAAGCAGAAGCCTTGATAGATGGTGGAGTTGATTTATTTATCGTTGAGACTTGCCAAGATGTGCTGCAAATTAAAGCCGCATTGAATGGTATTGAAGAAGTCTTTGCCAAAAAAGGGGAACGTCTACCCCTGATGGTATCCGTGACAATGGAAAGCATGGGGACAATGCTGGTAGGTTCAGAAATCAACGCAGTGCTGACCATTTTAGAACCTTACCCCATAGATATTTTAGGGCTGAACTGTGCCACAGGCCCCGACTTGATGAAACCACACATTAAATATTTATCGGAACATTCACGGTTTGTGGTTTCTTGTATTCCTAATGCGGGTTTACCTGAAAACGTCGGTGGTCAAGCACACTACCGTCTCACGCCTGTAGAATTACGCATGGCGTTAATGCACTTTGTTGAAGATTTAGGTGTCCAAGTAATAGGGGGTTGCTGTGGGACACGTCCAGAACACATTCAACAACTAGCAGAAATCACCAAAGAACTCAGGCCAAAAATTAGACAGCCGAGTTTAGAACCAGCCGCCGCATCAATTTATTCTACTCAACCCTACGACCAAGATAATTCTTTCTTGATTGTCGGTGAACGTCTCAACGCCAGTGGTTCTAAAAAGTGCCGTGATTTGCTGAATGCAGAAGACTGGGATGGACTGGTGTCAATGGCGCGATCGCAAGTAAAAGAAGGCGCACATATCCTAGATGTTAACGTTGATTATGTCGGACGCGACGGCGTGCGGGATATGCACGAGTTAGTTTCGCGCTTGGTGAATAATGTCACCCTACCCTTAATGCTTGACTCCACCGAATGGGAAAAAATGGAGGCGGGTTTAAAGGTAGCTGGTGGTAAGTGTTTGCTGAACTCCACCAACTACGAAGATGGCGAACCGCGCTTTTTGAAAGTGCTGGAGTTAGCCAAGAAATACGGCGCAGGTGTCGTCATTGGCACAATTGACGAGGAAGGAATGGCGCGCACAGCCGAGAAAAAGTTTCAAATTGCCCAGCGTGCTTACCGTCAAGCTGTAGAATATGGTATACCTGCCCATGAGATATTTTTTGATACTCTAGCTTTACCAATTTCTACGGGGATTGAAGAAGACCGGGAAAATGGCAAGGCAACTATAGAAGCGATTCGCCGCATTCGTCAAGAATTGCCGGGTTGTCACATTATGTTGGGTGTGTCCAATATATCCTTCGGTTTAAACCCAGCCGCTAGGATTGTACTCAACTCGATGTTCTTGCATGAGGCAATGTCAGCTGGTATGGATGGTGCGATCGTCAGTGCTAGCAAGATTTTACCACTGTCGAAGATAGAACCACACCATCAAGAAGTTTGCCATCAATTAATTTATGATGAACGCAAATTTGAGGGTGATGTCTGCGTTTATGACCCCTTAACAGAATTAACCAAATTATTTGAGGGTGTCAAAACCAAACGCAACACAGGTATTGATGAAAACTTACCCATCGAGGAACGTCTCAAACGCCATATCATTGACGGTGAACGTATCGGTTTAGAAGCACAACTCACAAAAGCTTTAGAACAATATCCCCCACTGGAAATTATTAACACCTTCCTGTTAGACGGGATGAAAGTAGTGGGTGAGTTATTCGGTTCAGGACAAATGCAGTTACCGTTTGTGTTGCAGTCAGCCGAAACCATGAAAGCTGCTGTAGCTTATCTTGAACCGTTCATGGAAAAATCTGAGGCTGGAAATAACGCCAAGGGGAAAGTAATTATCGCCACGGTGAAGGGCGATGTTCACGACATTGGTAAAAACCTAGTAGATATCATCTTATCTAACAACGGTTACAAGGTGATTAACTTAGGTATTAAACAGCCCGTGGAAAACATCATCGAAGCCTACAACCAGCATCAAGCTGATTGTATCGCCATGAGTGGGTTATTGGTGAAATCCACGGCGTTCATGAAAGAAAATTTAGAGGTGTTCAACGAAAAAGGTATTACCGTACCTGTAATTTTAGGTGGTGCGGCGTTAACACCAAAATTTGTCAATCAAGACTGCCAAAATACTTACAAAGGTAAGGTAGTTTACGGTAAAGATGCTTTTTCTGACTTGCATTTCATGGATAAATTAATGCCAGCAAAAGCATCTGGTAAATGGGATGATTTACAAGGCTTCCTAGATGAAGTCGGTACTCAAGCATCAGAAACTAGCCACCAAAAATCCCCAGTTCCTACTTCTTCCCAGTCAAGAGTCCCCAGTCAAGAGTCCCCAGTCCCCATAGACACCCGACGTTCCGAAGCCGTAGCGGTAGATATTGAACGTCCGACACCGCCATTCTGGGGAACGCAACTTTTACAGCCTAACGACATTCCTATTGAGGAAGTATTTTGGCATTTAGACTTACAGGCGTTGATTGTTGGACAGTGGCAATTCCGCAAGCCCAAGGAACAATCTAAGGAAGAATATCAAGCTTTCTTAGATGAAAAAGTGTATCCCATTTTGGAAACTTGGAAGCAGCGCATTATCACTGAAAATCTGTTGCATCCCCAGGTAATTTACGGGTATTTCCCTTGTCAGTCGGAAGGTAATACTTTGTATATCTATGAAAGCAATAGCCAAAACGCGCCAGAAATAGCTAAGTTTGATTTTCCCCGGCAAAAGTCGTTAAGAAGATTGTGTATAGCTGATTTCTTTGCACCCAAAGATTCGGGGGTAATTGATGTGTTCCCGATGCAAGCGGTGACTGTAGGGGAAATTGCTACGGAGTACGCCCAGAAGTTATTTGCTGATAATCAATACACAGATTATCTGTATTTTCACGGTATGGCTGTGCAGGTAGCGGAAGCCCTAGCTGAGTGGACACACGCCAGAATTCGCCGGGAATTAGGCTTTAGTGCTGATGAACCCGATAATATTCGGGATGTGTTAGCACAGCGTTATCGTGGTTCTCGGTATAGTTTTGGCTATCCGGCTTGTCCGAATATTCAAGACCAGTATAAGCAACTGGAGTTGTTGCAGACTGACAGAATTAATTTATATATGGATGACAGTGAGCAACTTTATCCTGAACAGTCTACAACGGCGATTATCACTTATCACCCAGTAGCTAAATACTTCAGTGCTTGATTTAGCTAATTGTCAAGTCAGAACCAGTTCGTAGTAAGGACTTTAGTCCTTAGAAAATCAGGACTAAAGTCCTTACTACAAACAAATATCCTGCATCATTCTCAATCAGCATCAGGTGGACATTGCCCACCCTACGGTGATTGAGAATGGTGGAAGCTATCAGCTAAAAATTCAGTTGTGCTTCTGTTACCCAAGCCCCATGAAAACCATAAGGTACTCGGTGGGGAATTAATACTCTTGCTATGGGTTCACTGATGACATCTTGGGCATTGATGACTACTAATTCGGAACTATCTTCAGCAGTATCATGAACATAAGTCACTAACCACCCATCATCTTCATTAGTTGCGCTAGGACGGGGTACAAATACAGTTTCACCCCCATAGCGTCCCTCTCCAAATTGGTGGGTTTGGGATTTACCACTGTTGAAGTCGTATTTAATTACACCTTCAAATAAAGGTAAAGAACTTTGCGCCATTTTACCAGCGTAACCGTATCTGGTGAATCGTCCTAGGAGGTTTTCATTGACGCGGGGGAATTCTGCGGCTGCATCGTCTAGCATTTCTTCTGTGACTTTCCCGGTGGTGAGGTTAAACCGCCAGCGATGTAAACGTGGGATGTCTGCTTCAGTATCAATTTTGGCATCGTCAGCACCTAAGACGGTGGTGGAATTCATGCGACAAGCAATCAGCACTACTTCGTCTTGGTCTTCGTAGGCGTTGTAGGTGTGGAAGATGTAACAAGAGGGAGTTTCAAACCAGCGAACGTTATTGTTATCACCATGACGAGGTATAATACCGAAACGACTAGGGCGATCGCTCTCAAACATCAGCATGGGTTCTCCCCGTTGCATCCTTTCTGGGCTGAATGTCAAGGGTAAATCCATGAAAATTGTATAATTTTCGGTGATCGCAAAGTCGTGCATCATCACACCCATCGGTAAATCAATCGGTACTGTCCGCAGTAATTCACCCTTTGCTGACACGACGCTGTACTGTAAAAACGGTGGTGCAAATGAGTAGCCAAAAAACATCATTTCACCTGTCACCGGGTCTACTTTCGGATGGGCTGTAAAAGCAGAAGTTAGTTTATGATTGTAGGTGAACTCGCCAATAGTTTTTAGTTCTGGTACTTTGATCGCGTGAGGTGCGCCACCTTCCCAAAGTGCTAATAGTTGTCCGGCGTGCCAGATTAAGGCAGTATTAGCCGTATTTCCACTGGGTAAATCTGGCTGGGGTGGTTCTAGAAGCCCACTCCAGAGTGCTTTACCTGCTTCATGCTCCATTTGCCACTTTTGAGTGCGGATGTAGCGATTACGATAGGTGGCTTTACCATTACTAATTCTGACACCGTGTAACATTCCATCGCCATCAAACCAGTGATAGTGACCAATCGGTGCATACTGGGGATTAGGGCCATTACGGACAAACATCCCTGATAAGTCTGGCGGTAGTTCCCCAATTACTTTTAAGGTATCGGTGCTAATTTCTTCACGCACAGGGGCAAAGTTGCCATCCAAATAGGGATTGACTGCTGTTGTCGTCATGGTGTTGCATCGCAAAATAAGTACATATATCTATGTTAGCGATCGCCTGTTTTGTCCTGTATAATCTTCTCTAAACAAAACCATAGACATCCATTTAGCTTTTTTGCCAAAAGTCGGTGACACTGTATCCTAGTTCCTCCAACATTTGCCGTAGCAGAGGTAAACTCAGTCCGATGACGTTACTGTGACACCCGGCGATTTTTTCGATAAATAAACTACCAAAACCTTCCAGGGCGAAAGCACCCGCACATTTTAGGGGTTCGCCTGTAGCTACATAGGCTTGAATCGTGCGATCGCTAATTTCCGCAAAGTAAACTCTTGTTACCTGACACTTGACTAATGTTTGACTTTGTGTATTATCAATCAAAACATGACCTGTGTACAAGTCGCCAACGTTACCGCGCATCATTTGCCAACGAGCGATCGCTTCCTCGGCATCGGCTGGTTTACCATGAATCTTACCATCAATAGCCAAGACCGAATCACAACCCATAATCAAAGCTGATGGAAACTGGGGAACTACAGTTTCCGCTTTGTGTTGGGCAAGAATTTGTACTAACTGTGCCGGTTCAGTTACTTGAATTTGTGACTCATCAAAATCACTAGGACTAACTATAGGTTCAATACCAACAGTTTGCAGCAAACGCCGTCTAGCTGGAGAAGCAGACGCGAGTACGAATTGGGGAATGTTCATAATGACAAGACAAGTGTAATTGAGATATTGGGCATCAGTCAGCTTTCTCATGCCCAATACCTATTGCCTATTAATACACTGAAAAAGAATTTACAACATCTTCCATAGTCCGTTGAACTTTTTGCCAACGTTTCTCAGGAATGGAGGCGTTAAAGGTAAAAAGTTTACCCCGACTCACAGCTACACTAGCGATGTTGTGGCGTTGCTGCTGATTGGGAAGTTTAACTAAATACTCTAGAAGATAGTAAGTTTTCCCATTTGATTCTTTTTCCCCAGCATTCACTAATTCAGCTGTACGACCAGAATCAGGAGGTGCTAACGCTGCTTTCCCTAATTTATAACCTACTTCCGTTGGTGTTCCCAATTCCTGTAAGGATTGGTTTTCTGGAACAGGACTAATCACTACAGAAACATTTTCTGATACTTCAATCAAATCATGAAACACGACATCAGGGCCGTTAGAGACTTTTACCTGCAACCAACCATTAGGGTATAAAAACTCATAGCCATCAGTGGTGTCTACAAAGCTTTTAAATCCCGCAGCCGTAGCTACATCAGGATTACTCAGGCTGAAACTTAACACCAATAGCAAAATAAATACAATTTTTTTCCACATTTTTACAGATTCCTTGAGGCTGGAAGCAACACAAAACAAGCATAATTGCATTTTTTCATTTTCCCATCAACTGTGTCGCTTCGCATGATGAAAGCAGATCATGCTTGTGGGAAGGTGTAGGGGAGATGAGGAAGCAGGGAAGGCAGGGGAAGCCGAATTTATTCAATAGTCGCTTGACTATTGAATTTGCAGCACAACTAGCGTCATATCATCAGTATTGTTTCTCTCATATCCGATAAATTGCTGCACCTGTTCAAATAAGTAATCAACAATTTCCTGCGGGTTTTGACAATACCTGCAAGCCTCTTGGAAGGCAATCACCAAGTTTTCCTCGTCGAAGCGATCGCCACTAGCTGCCGCCGCATCAGTCAAACCATCTGTATAATATATAACTGTATCTCCAGGTTCTAACTGTGCCTGAGCATCTTCATATTCACTATTAGCATCTAAGCCAATTAACATCCCCAAGGTATCTAGACGGGTAATAGTTTTAGTCGCTGCGTGCCACCACAAGGGAGGGTTATGTGCGGCATTACTATAAGATAAAACCCGATTTTGCGGGTTATATTCTGAATAAAACAGTGTGATGAAGCGGTGCGAATTTTCCAAATCCGCATACATAACTCGATTCAAGTTTTGCAAAACTCCCCCAGGAGAATTACCATGCAAAACTTCACCTCGCAGCATCCCCCGCATCATTGTCATAATCAACCCAGCCGGCACACCTTTACCCATGACATCGCCAATTACCAACCCCCAACGTCCAGCATCCTGACTACCTCTATTGTTATGTAGATAAATTTGATTTTGATTAGTGGGAATAAAATCGTAGTAGTCTCCACCCACACGATTGGCAGGTCTACAGCGTGCTGCTACCATAGCACCAGGAATAGAAGGACATTGGCGTGGTAAAAGTCGTCTTTGAATCTCCGCACCAATTTCTAATTCTTGATCTAAACGTTCTTTTTTCCTCAGTTCTACTGCTAATTCATCATTTTCAATTGCTACCGCCGTTTGATCTGCCACTAGCCGCACTAATTTTTGTCTGGTTTCTGTCCAGCTATATTCGGGATCGCGACTCAGTACATATAGCCATCCCCGTTCTGTGTGCTTGACTAAAATTGCTGTACCGAAAATTTGCACATCTGGCCCCAATTGGTGGTGCATCTGTGCGTCTAGAATTCCTGTAGCCGTTGCTAGAGGTGCTGTATTGGCTACAAGTGTGACTTGACTGCTGGCTATTTCTAAAGCTTTGCGGATGTTTTTACGTTGGCGGCTATCTTGCCAGTGTAATTGCTCTAATCTGATTTGACCATTGGGTTTGTAAAGAAATAAAGCACTACCATCAGCATCTGTCACTCTTGTCGCCATCAGGGGAATTAGTTCCAAGAACTGATTTAAATTATTAAAGCTTCTCAGAGCAAAACCTAGAGAACTGAGCAAATCTTGGATTTTATTCTGTTCCCGGTGCAGTCGTGACACAAGTTCTTTGAGTGCTACGACTGGTGTGACATCTGTCGTTGTAGCACTATTATTGCTTTCTGTTGGGTGAGAAGGTACTTGAGACACAGTTACAGTTAGTATCGCACTGGAAAAAACAAATTTTAGATTACTTATACAATTTTTATTTCGAGATTGCTAAACCATATTGAGTCAATACTTGTTGCTTTAGCAAGAGTAGAAAGACGTAGGACATAAATCCATACAAGTATTACATTTATTGATCAAATTTCTACCTCAAGTTATTAATTTAAATCAATGAATTTTTAGGCAAAAATGAATATAGATAAATCAGCAGTTTTGTTCCCTAAACTGCAAGACGTTGCTCCTGGCATAGCTTAACCAGTAAATCATACCTCTTCAGGCATAAAAATATACTGTTCAGTTAAGTTTTGTTATGCGATTCATTAAGTTTTGAGTATGTCTAGGTAACAATGACCAAAACACAACAAAGTTATCTATGCCTAGACACCAGCTAAAAATTTACTACCTCACAGATTGTGTTCATGGTATCCCAAAAGAACTATACAGTTGATAACACATAAATATAAAAAAGCTGCTCCTGAAATATTAATTACAGTTGGCTGCCGAGTTTACAATTTTCACCTCATATTGCCCACCTCTAATTTTCTGCCAGAGAATATTTATGATTGGATTTGAAAAGTAGATACTGAATGTAACATAGATTAATGTTGCTTCAGCTGACTTTTCCCTACTCAGATGGGTGTGGATACCAGGAAATATGCTGGTTAAATATTCGCTTTCTAGCAGCTACATCTGCTCATCCGGTTGGTTATGCAAAAAAAAAGCAGTATTAGAGTGAGATTTTAGCAAATAACATCCAAATTTTGTAAAAATTTTTCATCCAATTCCTTGTTATACCCCATCGGTCTACACGGTGGCGATTTAGGGGGTAAGAAAAAGTTAATCTGTTCAGTCCAAAACCCTGATGTAGAGCCACGATTTTACTCTACGAGCAGCCGCATTACGCGCATTTTTGTATTTAATAATACCAATAAATTTCACAAAGTAATTAAACAGAACAGGACTATGTTATTGGCGCAGCGTGAACGGGCGAACGATTGCCGCAACAAGCTGAAATTTTGGCTTTTGCGTAGCGCACTCAGGTTCAGACTCAGGTAGTTTAGGGTTTGAAATTTCTGCTGATCTGAACCAGATTGGCGCATAGTGGTGTTAGCCACTTAATAGAGCTTCGACGAACTCGTAGCTAGAAAAAGGACGCAAGTCTTCAATACCTTCGCCAGCACCAATAAACCGGATGGGCAAGCCTAGCTGGTGAACAACTGCCAGGGCAACGCCACCTTTAGCAGTACCATCTAGTTTGGTTAAGACTACGCCACTGAGTTGGGCAGCTTGGGAAAAGACTTCAGCTTGTCGTAATCCATTTTGACCGAGAGTAGCATCTAAAACCAAAAGCGATTCTACTTTGGCGTTGGGGGCTTTTTTGTCAATAATCCGCCGAATTTTACTGAGTTCATCCATTAAGTTTTTCTTATTTTGCAGTCGTCCGGCGGTGTCAACCAGCAGTAACTCTGTTTCTCGTGCTTGAGCAGCTGCGATCGCATCAAATACCACGGCGGCGGGATCTGTATTCTTCCCAGGATTGGCAATCACTTCTACACCACTTCTACTACCCCACACCTTCACCTGTTCTACAGCCGCAGCCCGGAAGGTGTCTGCTGCCCCAATCAAGCATCTATAACCGGATTTTTGGGCTAGGTGGGAGAGTTTACCAATGGTGGTAGTTTTACCCGCACCGTTAACTCCGGTGATTAACCAAATATTCAGCTGATCTTTGTCTGGGGCAAAGCTAGGTTGATAAGATGTTTTTAGGGGTGCTTCTAGCATATCCCGCAAGATTTCCTTCAGGAAGGCGATCGCTGCTTCAGGTGGGGTAACTTCTGCCCGCATTTTTTCCTGAAGCGCATTAATAATATAATCTGTTGCCTCTACACCCACATCAGCCTGCAACAGTACAGCCTCAATTTCTGTTACCGCCGCTTGGTTAAGCGGCCCTTGTCCCACAATCGCCTTCAGTTGATTCAGAATATTGCGGCGGGTTTTATCCAATCCTTGGCGGAGTTTTTGCAACCAGGTAATTTCTTCCAGAGAAATATCATCAGCCCGTCTACCTTGGGCTGCTAATACCTCTGCTGACCAGACAAATCCTTCATCAAAAGCCAGTCCAGGGGTTGCTTCTACTGTCTCTGTAGCTGCTGGCTGCACTACTTCTGGTTCTGGTACTTCAATCGCACTAGCTATTAATCTCTCTTGTTTGGCTTGCCTTTCGGCTGCTGCCCGTTCTAAAAAGGATAATGTAGCCGGTGGTGTGGCTGCTGATGCTGTCTCCTCTGAAGCGGTGTCTGGCTCTGGAACACTGGCAACAACAGTTGTATCTTCTATTTCTGCTGTAGTCACACTTTCGGCTTCTACCTCTTGAGTAGCTGCCACAGCAGGAGTTTCTTCTACTTCTGGGGGTGGGGTAGTTTCTGTAACTTCAGTTGTAGGCGTTGTCGTTTCCACCTCAGCCGTTACATCTGGGATTGGCTCCTCTGCTGAGTCTGGTGTAGTTTCGACAATTTCAACTTTTTGTTTTTCCTGAATATTTTTATAAGCGGCTTTAGCAAAGGCCAATAAGTCAGTCGTTGAGTCTGCTGGTGTTGTCGGCGGCGTTGCGGCTGACTCTACTTGGGGTTCTTCTTTGACTGGCGGTGTTTCTCCCTGTGGTGTTGGCGCGGGGGTAGTTGAGGAATCGTTATGTTGACGACGGAACCAATTAAAAACCATTGCAGCTAGCGGTGTTAGTGTTAGTAAGTTATGAGCTATGAGTGTCTAAGTTACGAGTTTAATTTAAACCTTCACTCTTACCTGGGGTGAAAACTGTTGATTAATCTCCGGGTTATCCACACCTTTAACTCAAAACTTACCACTCATTAGCAATTCAAAATAGCCTACGGTCAGACTTACGTCTACAAAACTCTGGATTGGGCATTGGGCATGAAGCATCAAACAACTCAAAAGTCAAGAATTATAGGCAAACATTCTTGAATTTTGAATTTTTAATTTTGAATTGATTTGTCCCCAGTCCCTGTGACTAAGCAGTTTGTTTCTGCTCTGTAACTCGACGTAGCACACCATTAATAAACCGATGTCCTTCATCTCCACTGTAGCGTTTTGCTAGCTCTACGGCTTCGTTAATAGCCACTCGATCAGGCAGTCCTAAAAATAGCATTTCTGCTACGGAGATTCTCAGAATATCTCGGTCGATTTGAGCCAGACGAGTCACTTGCCAATCTACCAAAGCTGTGGCAATCTGTTCATCAATGATATTGCGATGCTCGGTGATTGTTTTCACCAATTTGATGGCATATCTACCCACTTCCCGATCCTGACTAGCTAGCTGAATTAATTCGGGAAATTCAATTGCTGCTCCCAACTGATTAATAGCTGTTTGGGTATGTTCCATTGCTTCTTTGAGCATGGTTCTGGCTATATTCAGGTCGGCGGCGCGGGTTTCGCTGGTTAACAGGCGGTCATGACTACGTTGCAGTTCACCGGTGGCGTTATCTAAGGTATCTTGAACTTCTGCCCTCAGAGTACGTACTGTTGCTAGTACCAATTTAGGCAGATGTTCCTCAGTTAACTTTTTCGGGTTTACTGGTAACTGGCTCAGGCTTAAAAGTGCCAATTCGCGGGCGATTTGTTGGGGTTTACGTTCTTGCATAAAAGTTAAGTTTTTCCGTAATAATCTAATTTGAGAGTGACTAATCTATCAATTTTGATAGAGCCAAACAACCATATTATCTGTTTGGCTGTACATTTACCGGATTGTTTTTAAGTTTCTTCGATAGGAACGATTGGTCTTTTAATTTCCTTGGCTGGTGTTTCCAAATTATGTTCTTTGTTACTCATGAGGGCGGGTAAAGATGTATTGGGAGTGACAATACCGCCAGAGACTATCACTTTAAACGCATCTTCTACAGACATTGACAGGTCAACTACCTCATCTTCTGGAACTATGGCATACCATCCTGTAGTCGGGTTCGGGGTAGTGGGAATGAAAATGCTTAACATGGGACGAGACATACAGGCTTGAATCTCGCTACCGATCACACCTGTCACAAATGCGATCGCCCACATTCCCCGACGCGGATACTCTACTAAAATTACTCGGCGAAATTTATTGTTGGAGTCTTTAAGTAGTGTTTCCAAAAGCTGTTTCAGGGTTTTATACACCTGTCCAGCTAAGGGAATCGCCTGTAAGAATCTTTCACCAAAATCCAGCAACCACTTACCAGCAATATTTCTAGCCATCAACCCAATCAACAAAATACTCAGGAATGGTACAGCTAGCCCTACTGCTAAATTCAGGATATTGACTAAAATTGGGTGCAACCCATCAAAGGGATTGAGTTGTTTCGGAATTTGGGTGAGAAAGTTAATCACCCAATTAGCAACAGTGATTGTTAGCCAAATAGTAGTTGCTAATGGAATCACCACTAACAACCCAGCAATTAAGTCATTCTTTAAGTCTTGTTTGAGATGGTCAATTTTCAAGCCCCTATTCTCTTTTTTTAGGATAGTAGAACTTTCTTTTTTAGTGTTCATTCCTGTAGATTTGTCCAATTGCGAAGACACTAATTGTGTTTTTTTTGACTGCAAACTCCTGTCTAAAACGACAATAATTTGAATCCTTGCCATGAGAATACGCACTATTTGCTGGGAAACTCAGGCTTTCCGGCAAAGTGCATATAGACACACCTCAACTTAGCTCAACGCTAGTTCGTGTTTCAGGATGTTACTTTTATTCGGACAACTTGTAAACGATTGTTGCAAATTTCTTGCTTATTACTCATCTTACCGCTTTCAGTGAAAAGCTGCTAATGCTGAGAAATTCAGCATATCGCCATGATAAGAGGAGTTGATTCTGATGATTTGCAACTAAACGAAAGTGATGTTTATCAAAGTGTGATGTTAAAAATTTTAACTTATGACATCAGCCTTTGAGGCTTCTGAAGTGCTGTAACTTGTATTGATCTGGTTTTGAGGGTGTTGGGCATCTAAACTAGGGGTAGGTATATATTTCAATTCCCAAGCTTTCAGCAAAATCAAATATTCGTAGAATGCCTGTAATGTACACCAAGCCAAGCCAGCACGACCGTCTAAGCAACCACCCAACAGAAAATACATATACAAAAACCGCAGTAATGGTCTAGCGGGTAAACGCAAAGACAAATCTTTCAAAGCGTGTCGTCGTTCTACTTCGGACTTACCAAAGAACAAATTTCGCCAATTCACCCGACCATTTTCTAATTGATACAAGGTTTCTCTGGCTTCATCAGTAGAATAACGGTTGTGTTTTTCAATCCAACGGCTTAAACCTTTACTACAGGTATAGTGGGGATAGGTTTCTTTTAAGAAACTGGTAGCTCCGTCGCATATTTCCCGTTCAGTATGGCCGTAATCTGTAAACCAAACTTTTCCGTGACGAAAAAGACGCATTTGGTAACGGGGGTATTGAGTGCTGCGGCGAATCCATTGATTCATAAATATGACACGTTCGGCAACGTAGTAACCGATGTAATCTGGATTTTGCTTGGCTTGTTCGCATTCAGCAAACAATTCTGGTGTCATGCGTTCATCGGCTTCGAGGATATACACCCACTCGTGTTTGGGGGGGATAGACTCCAGCATCCAAGTGCGTTGTCGTCCGTGACTTTCAAAGGGGTGTTGCACAAGGCGCACAGGATAACGATTGGCAATTTCTACGGTGCGATCGCTACTACATGAGTCTACAACAATAATGTCGTCGGAAAGCATCGCTGACTCAATACAAGCTGCAATATCTATTTCTTCGTTATAAGTCAGTATATAAATTGAGAACATTCTCAGTTTGGTAGTAATTTTGCTAAGTGTTAAATATATTTTGATGAGCGACGCTTGACGCTCTGAGGCAGTATAAACTGTCAAAAAATCTTTGAAATTTTACACTGCCTCATGTTGAGAAAATTTAACGTGCAGGGACTTTTTTAGGCTTACCACCTTGCAAAGCACCCATACCTCTTAACCCTGTCCAACCGATGATGATATACCCGATAGACAATAGCAAGCTACTCATGCCAATCCGTAGTCCCGATTTCCAAGCATTATCTTTAGCTTGTTTGGCTGCTTCTTCCCTGCGCTGACGTATTTGATTTAATCTTTGATTAGCCAAACCTTGAGGATCGGTTTGCTGGGCAATAAACTGATCAAGTTCTTGGGGATTAGCTTTAAATTTTTTGAGTAGTTCTTTTTGGGCGGCTGGAATTTGGGGATTTTTTAATGCTTGTTGATATTTCTGTTCATCTTGCAGCAATTCAGTAAATTGAGCTTTAGCTTGGTTGCGTAGTTGTTCCAACTGCGCTTTTCCTTGCTCATTATTCAGTTGGGCTTGCACTTGGGATAACTGGTTTTTCATTTGGTTTTCTGCTTGTTCTGCATCTCGGTTGATTTGATTTACCGTTTGCACACTAGCTTGTCGTACATTGTTGAGGTGCAAGGGAAAAATCAGCAAGAAAATTAAACCTAAAATGCTGCAAAGCACCAAAACTGGTAATCTTAAGCCAAAACCTTTGGCACCACCCTCACCAGCATCCTGCATCCAATAACCAGTGAACAAAGCCCCCACGCCTACTAAGGGTACAATACCTCGGTCTACAAGTGCTGTTGCTAGGTTGATTTGCCATAACCTATCTGTTGGTTGAAATGGCAATAACAGCACCAAAAAGTCCAGTAAAAAGGACAAAATTAAAATTGTTCCCACCACTTTCAGGGTGAGGGCAGCATTTACAGAACTAACACGGTTAACCATAATTTCTCAAATTTTGACTCAATTCACAGTAGAAGTTACTTGCATATTCGGTCAGGTTGTTTGTAATTCCAAGTATGCTTGGACATACAGAAAAACGTATGCCATCATAGTACAGAATTTTGGTTTTTGGATGAGAAGCTACACCACAGTAACATTTGTTATTCAGGGTGTCCTCGGCAAAATACGGTATTTTAAACTACTAAGGTAGTTTATGTTGAATTTGCCTGTCTCATGTTAACTTTCCTATTGAGAATGCGTTGCCAAATCAGTAAATCCTCTCGTCTGTCAATATCGGCTAAGGTAGGTAAGTAAAAATACGAGATGTGAAGTTGATTGGCAATATCTATAGTTTGTTGTAGTACCTGAGAAGTTCCCCAATCAATGTTACAGAACAATTCCGGGATGTAGCGACGTAATCCTATCAAATAATAGCCCCCGTCTATTGCCGGGCCTAGCACTAAGTCAAAAGTTTGCAGTTGTGTAAAGGCTTGAGCCAAAATTTGATCATTAGCTTCTGGGCAGTCAGTACCGATAATTACCACTGTTTGTGCATGTTTCTGGAAAGCATCAGCGAGCGATCGCCCCATCCGCACGCCCAAATCCCCGTCACCTTGACACTGGTATAATAAACCAGACCCCAACCACTCTTGCATCAGTTGCAAGTTACCACCCGCAAATCGCACTTCTATAGATATCCCCTCTTGCAATTCCAAAGCCTGAGATATCGTGTATTCAGTCATCTCTCGTTGCAAGTTCGCCGCACCAACACTACCCAAAGCGGGTATCAGTCGGGTTTTTGTCTTCCCCGGTTCAGGGTAGCGGGTAAAAATAATTAAGTGCTGGTTGGTAATTTTTAGTGATTTTGGCACAAATACCTAATATCAATTAACTAGAAATATCTTAATAGCAATACTTACCATCGTCCGCTTGAGTCTTCTCTTTTGCAGTTCGCATCGCCCCTAAAATTGTGGAGACAATTACACACCGCTTGGCTTTACTTCCAGACTTACTAGACAGAGTGATTCTTCCTAAAGGTGGTTGTCTCACACTTCCAAAATAATCAAATTGAATGCGTCTCACACCGTCTGACTCTTGTAAAGTCGTTTCGCTATCTAGCTGCACACTAGAATCTAGATTATTCCAATTAGCACGAGTCGGACTTGTACTAGCAGGATGAACTGCCCATTGAACAATACCATCTTGTTCGCGAAAGCTAGCTTGCCAAGTCAATTTTTCCTTGCTGGCTTGGCTTTGGGCTTGTCGCATAGCATTGTAAACTTCGTTTTGAGCCTTGCTGAGACGTTGAGTTTCTACAAAGGCAAACCAGTTAGGTAATGCTAAAGTTGCTAAGACACCAATGGCTACAACTACTACCAATACCTCTGGTAATGTAAAGCCATCACTAAGACGGTGATGGCAGCAATGTTTTTGATTAACTAAAAATAATCGATGCACCTGAATCGACATTTTCAACTTGAGATAATCCTAATTTACTGACTACTGCACAAAAACCTCGTTTTTGCTTTCTGCTTTCATTTTAGTCAGTAAATTAGTAGATATAAACTTAGGAAACATAACAATTATTAATGATTTCAGAAATAATTTAATCATAAAATTTATCCGCTTGAATCTATAGTCATCATAGAAAAAATATTTTCCTAAAAAAGCTGCTGCTATTCTACCTTTTTGTCGATTAAAAGGTGCTTGTAAAGCTTTACAGGTCAGATATTTATATATATTTGCCTTGCTCAAGTGTAAAATTTTAATATCTGTTGATGGTCTGAGTTGATATGCAGTGTTAAGAACTTGTAGACAAGATTTTTCTTGTCTAGTTAAATTAGAAGATACGGAATTAGCACTGACTCGATATAAAATCTGTACAACGGGTACAGCTACGAAATTGTACTTAGCAGCTAACCTCAACCACATATCCCAATCTTGAGCAGCTTTTAAAGATTCATCAAATCCACCTAATTCAATTAAAGCTTCTCTACGAATTAAGGGATTAGAACCATTTTCTAAAAAATTATTTACTAATAACTGCTCATAAACATCTCCATTTGCAGTAGTATGGGTACCTGAAACAAGAAATTTACCATTTTCATCTATATAATCAGTCCAACTATAAGCCACATAAGCCTCGGTGTTATTTTGTAATGCTTCTAGTTGTGATTGTAATTTTTCAGGTGTCCAAATATCATCGGCATCTAAAAAACTGATATATTCTCCCTTGGCGCGATGTAAACCACGATTACGGCTAACATTCCCCCCCGCATTCTCGAAAGAAAACACTTTAAGTCTTGAATCTTGAATTTGAGCAACAATATCTAAAGTTGCATCTTGTGAACCATCATTAATTACAATTAATTCTAAATTAGTAAAACTTTGCTGTAAAACCGATTTAATTGTTTCTTTAATAGTTTTCTCGCAATTATAAGCTGGTATAATTACTGAAATAAGCGGCGGATTTACTGGCGAATTATTCATGAGTTAAATGAATATCTTTACTGAATAATTTATTAGCGTAAAAAATCAATGAGTAAACAGGACTTAAAAGACTTGCTAAATAAAAGTTAAATTCAACCAAAGCGATAATATCACTATTTAAAGTATTTTTATATTTGATAAGGTGATGAAATAATCGGCGGATATTCCCAAAAATGGTTTTCAATAAAATGATGGGTGAATGCCATTTTTTAGCGTTGATTAATCGCAATTGGAAAATACATAAACCACAACTACGCGCTATTTTGAGTAAGTAATTTCTTTCTAGTCGCCAGTGAGGAATTTGGTGAGCAATGTGCATTGCCGGATTATACCAGATTTCCCAACCAGCTTTGTAAATATATAAGAGGACTTCTGTATCCTCTCCACTCACCATTAACTTCCCGATTCTTCCTTTAAAAACTAACTGATTAGGTACGCTTTCTAACCAGACTTGCTTACGGATAACTAATGCAGCACCTGGAGGAAGTTTTAAATTATTAGCATCGAATATATAAGCTTGTTGTCCATGTTCTCGAATGGCTAAAAAAGCCTGAATACGAGAAAAATTTTCTGGGGGATTTACTTCAAAATCGCCATGTATTTGACCACTCCATGCACCAGCACGCGGATGTTCTTTACCAAACTGAAAAGATTGTATCACCCAATCATCAGCAGGTAAATTGTCATCATCTAAAAAAGCTAGAAACTCTCCTTTAGCCGCATTTACAGCCCTTAACCGCGCGAAGGCTAATCCTTGTTGTGGTTCTAAGACATAATGTAAAGGAAATTGGGTAAATTTTGTTTGGTAATTACTGACTACCTCGGCTGTGCGATCGCTGCTATTATTATCGATTACAATCACTTCCCAATTGAGATTTTCTACTCCCCTCTGAGTCAATAGTCGTTCTAAAACTTGTGGTAAACGTTCCGCACCGTTCCATGTCGGAATCGCAACGGTAAAATCTAGGGTATGATTGATTTCTGCTATTTTGCTTTGCATATATAAAATCAAGTTAACGACTTACTTATGTACCTTTATGCAAATATCCGTTTTTCCAGAGATAAAAAGGACTCATGAGACTGCTGACAAATAGTTCAGTTTCGCAAGCTATCACCAAATCAGTTTTTATTCTGGTTCTATACTTAAGTATTTGTAGAATAATTTTCCTGATGTCATTGAGCATATAAGCAAGCATGATAAATGGTTTGAGATAGGGTTTTACATTAACCATTCTCGTAACATAACGACTCAAACCAATTCCTCTGAAAAATGGAATTAAATATTCTCTTTTTAATCGAGAAGCTGGGATTTTATGATAAATTTCCATTTCTGGGTTATACCAAACTTCCCAACCAGACTTTTGGAAATAACACAGCATTTCTAAATCTTCACCAGTCAGCATATTCCCTGTGACTCTACCAGTTAGAAGCGGTTTTTCTGGTACACTTTCTAACCAAGCTTGACGACGCACGACTAACCCAGCAGAAGGAGGTAGCAATTTTTTGCTTGGCTGATAAAATAGTGGTTGATTTCCCCGCTCTGTAATTGCTAAAAAAGCACTGATACGCTGAAAATCGGCTGGTGGTTCTACTTCCCAGTCAGGATGAATTTGACTACCAAAAGCACCAGCTTGAGGATATTTTTGAGCAAAGTCATAAGCTGCTGCTACCCAAGTTGTTACCGGGTAGTTGTCATCATCTAGAAAACCTATTAACTTACCTGAAGCAACTTCAACTCCTTTTTTTCTGGCGTAAGCTGCACCTTGTTTAGCCTCAAAGTGGTATTTTAAAGCATAAGGAAGTTGCCATTTTTCTTGATATTGCTGCACAACTTGTGCTGTGTTATCGGTACTATTATTGTCTACAACAATAATTTCCCAAGCAATATTTTCAGTCTTAATTTGATTTTGCAGTCTTTCTAAAAGTTCAAGCAAGCGATTTGCGCCGTTATAAGTAGGTATAACTACGGTAAAGTCAATACTGGCACTCATTTTTCACAGATTATACTTGGGTTATTTTGTTGTTTCAGGTTGTTGTACTGATATCTTGGACTCAAGCCCAAATGACTGGAAGTCTCAGCCCAAGAGCAAGATGTAAGTTTAGAAAAGGGTCAACACTCACCACAGGTGACTTTGTGCTTAACTGTGACTCGTTGTGCAGAAATAGTTAAATAAAATGTCAAACAAAAAAACCGCGTCCTACAACACAATTTTGCTCTGAAGAGACGACTTATAGTACCGTATTTTCACTAGCTTTTAAGTTAAATTTTCTTATATATTCAGTTATTTAACTACAGTCACCATCTTTTTTGGTGAGGGTAGCACCTAAAATAGTTTTTAAGATGACACAGCGTTTGGTGTTATTGGCAGATACAACAACTTTGATTCCTGGTGTTTCAGTAGAACCTGATGGTGCAGTGCCAAAATTCGCACCTGGTAAAGTACCCATGTAATCGAAAGTAATTGTTTGTGGTGTGCTGGAAATTGCACTGACAGCAGCACCAGCAGTGTTTTTACTGGTGAGATTTGTTGAAAGTTGTAGTTTTCCAGATTCGATTTCTAAATCCTCACCTAAATTCTGCCAACGGTTGTCATCTATATCAGATGCAGTTTCAGAAGCAGGATGAATGATAATCTTAGGTATTTGGCTTTCGCTTTCTACTTTAAAACTGACGCTGTAGTCGCGTTTTTGCCGTTTAGCTTGTCGCTGTGCTTCTTGAATTGCGGCTAAAATAGCATCATTTGCTTTATTGGCTCTCTGCCGATTGACGTAAGCAGACCAACTAGGCAGTGCCATTGCTGCTAAAATACCTATCATTAAGACTACTGTAATTATTTCAACCAAACTAAAGCCCGCATCTGGTTGGATAGGTTCAGATAGATAATGGGATTTGTTTACCAAATTTTTTCGTTGTAATCTCTTTAAAAAAATTAGGCTGCTGTACATACTATCCTTTGATTAATTAACTAAAGGATGGACAATTAGTTTTAATTGGTAAACAGAAATCCTCTACCTTGAACACGAATACTAGCACTTGGGAAATAAGTAGAGACAGTGTTTGTAAAGGTAATATTATTGTGGTTGTACAGGCGAGCAAAAGCATTACCTCTTAAATAAACCTGTGCAACTACTTGTGAAGTATCGATACAGGCAAAAAATCCGCTTGTGAGACTTCCTACAAGTTTTGGACTAGCATTAGTCCCAGGGCAAACTCCAGCAGTATTAGTCGTAATAGCAGGGCCAGTGGTACTAATGAAATCAACCAAAGTTTCTACACGTTGAGTGTAACTACCTGTTTCATCAAGTGAACTCTGCCATTGGTTCATTTTTTCTTTGAGTGTAGAACCAATGACACTTTCTGATAGCGGCGGTGGATTAAATCCAGCCTGTGCAGTGACACTGGAATAAGTAGCATTAACTGGGCCACGAAGTTCAAATCTACCAATTCTTGCAGAAGGCGACCATTTAGAGTTAGCACTGTTGGGGTTAGTGATTAAGTAGTAAGCCACTAATGAATAAGCAAAACCATCATCTTTTTCAGAGTCAGCTGCAGAACTAACACGAACACTATCGGCAACAAATTCCCGTTTCCAAAAAACTAATATGGGGGTACAAACACTAGGATTACTAGCACTCGTTGGACTACAATTAGGTGCAGATTTAACAGGTGGTATTTGATCCCTAATTCCTGAACTAGCAATAGTAGTAGTATTGCGATTTCTGGTTATTCCATCAGCATCATAAATATAAACTGCCTGTTGTAAGTCGCGTGCTATGTAATCTAATGCTGCTTGGATTTCTTGTTCGGTAGTGGCTTTTGCTTGTTCTTGTCTATCTGTATTCATGACGCTAATCATGAAGCCGAACAAGGGTGTAATTACCAGGACTGCCAGAATCATGGCTACCAATAATTCAATTAAGGAAAAACCAGCAACTGGCTCGATGACCTTGGAGCGTTTCAACTGGCTCTGAAGTATAAATTTTAATGCCCTCATCATACTCTGGTTTTCCCTTTAGTGAATATTGATGGATATATACACATCAGATTGTGCTGATTAATTACAGCTTTTATTTGTGGCTACACCAAGACGCTGACATAAAGCCTTAAAGGAAGTAGTAGTACCAGCTATGTCGGTCGTCATTTCTAACAGAGGCGATTGCCGATCGCCTAATCCACCAGTAAAAGGATTTTGTGTGTTCTTGGTAGTGGTGGTGCTAGCAGTTAGAGGCTTAGAAAAGTCAACATCTGCTCGATAAACTCTGATTCCTAAACGGTAGCCATCATTCGCATCTGCACTTTGGACAAGTCGATTAGCTTGTATATAAAACAAATCACTTGTACAGGCTGGATCAGATCGATTAGAAATACTGCCATTCTTGTTAAAGCAGTACAAACTGGTTCTTGTCAATGTTGTAGGAACTGGCATTTTGGTAATGTCAATTAAATAGTCCTGTGGTTTACCCGTTATGCCTGGAATCTCTGGTGTAGTTTCTGTAGCAGCTACACCAGGTACATCTTTAAGTCGTCTGGGAGCAGATGCGGTTGAAGCACTAAGTAATGGAGTGATATCAATTGGGGTTGTAATTGTTCCGGCTCTGACACCATCAATGAAAGTTCTAGCGGCTTGTGTTGCTAATTCTACACGGCGAGCCTGAACTCTGGTAGCTGTTGATAGCACGAGTACGGGGGCGATCGCTGTTAGTAGAATCGCCACAACAATCATTGCTACCAAAGACTCAACAATAGTAAAACCGGAATCATCACAAGAGGTTTTTTGTTGCTGTTTCATACGTTTGATCATTGCTCATCACCAGCTTTGAATATTTGATTCTTACGAGCAAGAACCACGTTGATCTGCGTCTATTGCATTTGTATTGTCAGCCGCTTTCTTGGCACACAACAGAGTTTTCACCCAAGGATCATCTCGACCCACTTCTCGGAAGAACTCATCAGGTAAATCATCGGGTATTGTCACTAATTTTTGGGCAAATAAGTCAGGCGATTGAGATAATAAGCCCACATCATAACCCCACTGCCGTAAAGGAGCTAGGTAGTAAGGAATTGTACCTCTAATGCCAGTACCATAGTTATCTATTTGATAGACGTTGCCTGAAAATACGGGCATAAATGGTGCAGTAGCATAAGCACTGCGTTTGACTTGGTAAAATGCCCCGTTCATTTTCAGTGCAGTTGGGTTAGCAGCAGTATTCCAGTTTTCCAACAAGCGCACAAAGTTGGGTAACCCGCCATTATCCTCTGCATCACGGCTGACACTCGCTCCTGATGGGGTAGGTGATGCGGCTGGCGTATCTCCCACTGCGGCAATGACATTGACAGTAGTTTCTGTGGCTTCTTGTAGCCAATTTCCGGGTTTTCCAGCTTGCACAACATCCCTGTCTGGTACTTCACGAGTACCAAATGGTCTGTTATGTTGGAACACTGGATCGAAGCGAGTCTCATTATCTTCATTTTCCAGCCAAGGAATGAAATATGGCTGTTTGTCTTTTAGAGCATCTATTGGCTGGTTTGACCCTGTTAATGGCCAGTCAAACTCTGCTACTTTACCATCACTACCAACACCATAAACTTTTCGTGGGCTGACTAATGTACCGTCATCAAGATTACGTACAAAAGCAATTCTAGTTGGTCTGTTGGGGTTAATCTGAGTGGTATTACAGTCTACTGCTTGACCAATGATTCCCGTTTTAATTGATGTTGCTGGTTGACCAACAATGTCTGCCGTACCATCTGCTTTTTTATCTCGCCAAGAGTTCTGTCCTATGGCTGTTGTGGGGCAGGCGTTTTTAATTGTCCAGTTTCTAGCATTACCGCATGAACTAGCGTAACAAACTTCCAACAATAACTGTTTAGCCCGAATTTTTCGCACAATTGGGGTGACAAAGTTGTTGAGATAGGAACTTCCTTGAAATCCTGTTGTTGCTGTATCTAAATCTTTAGGAAAGCCTGGGAAATTGCCATTACTGTCAGCCGTGGGATCAACCCAGTCAAAGATTGGTGCGTAGGAATTAACAGTGGAGAAAATACCTGTATAGTTAATTGGACTGGTTAGAACGGTAGTAGTGTCAAGCTGCCAATCATAGTCTCCTTCATTGCGAAAGCCAAATCTAAAGTTATTGGAAAGTACAGTCAGAGAATCAGCCAATACAGCAGCAGACCGCCATTGGTCGCCAGTTGTACACTGTGGTAATCTAGGATCACCCGGACGACAGGCAAAGTTAGTATTTAATCCTGTGCGACTGTAGAAATTGTCCCAGGTAGCAGTCAGTGCTGTATTGAATTCTTCTTGAGTGTGAAGATTAAAGTTACCCTTAATATAGGCGGGTAAATTGGTAGCTAAAATCAGACCCTTTTCTGCGTCTCTATAGGCATTGCTGTCATTACGGGCAATTGCCTGTCCGTTAACCAGCATAATGGCATTAGGACGACGATTGGGATCAAGCTTGTAATCTACAGCACTCTCTAGCTTTTCAGCTTCAGTGGGAGAATTGGGATCTGCTGCCGCACTTAAATCTAGCAGTGCATCATCACGAGTAGCATAGATGATACCGCTATTTGGTAATAAATATTCTTGTGCCGGTGTACTGTTCCCGATTGTTTTTCTGCGGAGTTTGTCAATATCTAAGACAGTGGCACGAATTTCCAAAGGTGTTCTGTTTCTTCTAAAGAAATCGTACTTTCTACTTCCAGGTGTAACATCAGTTGCTTGAATTTGTCTGGCATCTAAAAAAGCAACTTCATAAATAGAGCCATGCTCAATGACGCTATTTGTAGGAGTATTCAGAGTACCATCAAAAATTGCCAAGCCACAAATTGCTGCATCAATGGCAGACTTTTCTGAAAGAGTTCGCTTCGTAGCATCTGCTTTGTTTAATGCTCTTCTCAAGAGTCCATCATCAATTGAACGTCCATTGGGATAGGTTAAATCTGCTAAGTAACTCAGGACGCTGCTGTAAGAACTTTCAGTCTTAGCTGTAGGAAAATCGTAAACTATGCCATTGTTGGATAGGCCACCGTTACCATTATTAAAAGTTTCTGGAGTTGATGGTGGATTTTTGGCAGTAGTGCTATTAGTTGGGTCATAATAGCTGCTCACACAAGCGATAGGTGTCGGATTAGTCTGGCTGTAGCTAGCAGATTTGTAGTGATATACTGCTGTTGCCCGCATCCGCAGATATGGTTCTGTTGTCGGTTGATTGACTTTATAGGTAAGCTGTAAACCATAGTCCTGATAAGGTTTGACTGGACTAGGTACTGAACTGGTTTTAACCGGCAAAAGATCAGGCCAAATTTGCTTGTTAAGAGTAGTAAAAGTAGTTGAAGACAAGTTAGCAGGGGTGACAGAATCAGGTAAATAAATTCCCGCCCCAGTTACTACTCGCAAACCTCCTACGGGTTCTTGTGGGCTATTCGGTACTTGGGCGGCGGCTAATTCCCAGTCTTTATCTCGTTCTGTACTACCTAAATCTTTCAGTGTTTCTACACGACTGCGACGAGTGCGATCGCCGTCTCCGTTATCCCATTTATAATTACTGATGGTTTGAGTATCATCAGCATTCGGCCCAACAAATGCTTCTTTAGTTTTGTCCCACCAAAGTTGAGGTAAGTTATTACCGATGAGAACCCTATCACCAAAGTATCCCTCTACACCTTGTAACTGTTTTGCCAGTTTAGTTGGTTCAGTTGCAGCCGGGTTGAGCTTATCACTACCATTTGTATTCAAACTCAAACCAGCGTAGCCAGTTGCTGTTAAACCATCAGCAGGATCAACAGGATAAATCCAAGCATCGGGGGGACGTAAAGTATTGCCACTACCTTGTAATACTGCATCTGCCTGACTGCCACCGATGTTGTAATCTCCCAAAGCATCACCGCCAAAGGCAACTTCTGCATAAGGTACTCTGCGGGTGCGTCTTGTAAAATAAAGTTCTAGCTGCTTGAAGCGTAGGTTATTCTTTTCAACAGTCGTTAGGTCAGCTAAAGTTCTACCTTGCTTAGTGAGTAAATCTCGCATCCCTTGAGTAACTTCTGACGGATCAGTGTCTTCGTCATTAGCCATCTGGGCATTCACTAAACGGTTGATGCGTTGTGTGTAAGCTAGGCTATTGTAGGCGATATCTCTGGGAAACCGGGCAACTGATTTGTTGTTGGTTGTATTATCTCTGAGCGCAACATTACTTACCGCAGGTGTTTTACCTTTATATAAGTCAATTGATACTCCATTGGTATCGCTGTTCTCTGTAATTACACCAGAACCTAAATTACCCCCAACAATGATTTTGGCATTTTCTGGGTCGTAAAAGCAGGATGCGTTACCACTGACTTGATACAATCTAACGCCATTACCACCCGTAGGTAGTCCAGCTAATAAGTTACTGTTAGCGAAAATACGTCCATTGAGTCTAAAAGCAGGCCCAGGTGCTATTCCTAAGTCATCTTCATAAACCACAGCGTTGTTAACCAAGGGTAGTTGTACCCGGTCTTGTTGAAGTTCTATAGCAGAGAAGCCTTGACTACCTTTCTTCTTCTCGTAGTTGGTGGTATCTGTGGGTTGTGTAGTAATAGGTACACTGGCAGTGTAAACAAAAAAGGCTTTTTTCAACCTAGCACCATTTCTAAACCAGCCTGTGTTACCTACCAAGACTGCACTTGTATCTTGACCGTCTCCACAACTGCTACTAACAGTACCAATAGTCATAGGCGGTGTTCTCGCCTCTAAGGAGTTTCTGGCACGAGTGTATTGTCCATTACTAACTGGTGGATTTTTAAAGTAAATTCCATAAAGGGCATAACTATCAAATTTACCGTTGTTATCGGTATCTATAGGGTACATCCACGCTGTTCTAAGTTCGTCAGAACCCTGAGTTAGCTTTAATTGAGTTTCATCACCAAAAGTGTATTCATTTATGTAGTTGTCCAAAGTATTATAGAGTGCATCATCTGTTGGCGTAGCTCGTGGTAGTCTTGGGTCTTGAAATAGTTTGTTTATTTTGGCTCTAGCCCTGTCAAGTGCGGGGGCAGCTGCATTTAGTGCAACTTCATTAACTCTGACATTACTAGCATTTTTCGCCCGTTCAAAAGACCGAAATAAAATTGCTGTGGTGAGTAACACTACTACCAAGGCAACCATTGCTACTGTCGGCAAAACGAAACCAGCATTTGCAGAACTGCGCCGCTTCTTAGTGACAAACAAATTCCGCAGCAGCCAAATAATTGACTTTTTAATTGCAGAGACTGACTGCTTACTATGCAGTCTCAGCTTTTTGAAAAGCTTTTTTCTTGCTTTGAATAGCTGGCGTTTTGACGACATAGCTACTTTCCTGTGCAGTGTTTTACAAACAACTAAAAAATGTTTTTGCTATTGGCTAATCATGTCTGTTGAGTCAATCAGGCACGATGAAAAGTAAAACTTCTGTAAAGAATTACCCTGTGTGAGCAACACTCAACTCAGTAGCAACACAAAACATTACGGTGTGTTCAAGTTATATCATCGGATCTGTTGTCTATCTTCTGCGGAAAATACTGATTTTTCTGATTTGATTGAATTGGTAGCCGTTCCAGTCAAACAACACCGTAAATTTACATGAATTTAGCAGAAGTTTATTTTATCTGCGGATGATTTAATAAAGATATTGTGAACAGATTAAACTTATATTACCCATCTGCTCTAGAAAACATATCAACCAAGGTGCAAGATGTAAAAATTGAAAACCTCCCCATAATGGAGAGGTTGCATGATTATTCTTGTTTTCAGGTAAATGTCCAGTAATTAATGTTGGTAGTTAATACTTTTATTTAACGGTTCATCCCATTTTGATTGGTCATAATGTTTTTTAAAGTATTTAACTACCAATTAACTCATAAAGAAGAAGCTGTGAGGTTTAATTTCCCTCACAATTTTGGCAACCTGATATTAGTAATGATTTAGGTTAATTCCCGCTTCTTTTGCCATTGCTTCTATCCCTTTCTTCTCTAGGGTTTTGATGGCTTTGGTAGACAGTCTCAGTTTTACCCAACGGTTTCCACCAGGCCACCAAACGCGCTTGCTTTGGAGGTTGACTTGCTGTAGGCGTTTGGTACGGCGGTGAGAGTGAGAAATTGCAAAGGCGTTATTTGCTTTTTTACCAGTCAGTTCACAACGGCGAGACATAGTGATGTATCTCCAGATTGAAAATTTACGTACAACCTTTCTATTTTAGAAGCTCTAGGGCAAATATTGGGGTGAGAGTTGCTTGAATGTTTTGTATTGGGTATGAGGACTGGGGACTGGGGATTGGGGACTGGGGACTGGG
>NZ_CAWMSA010000085.1:36853-42616 GCF_963870205.1 Anabaena sp. CA = ATCC 33047
TAGGCACTGAAGTGCCTACTACGAACGGATGATTATTTGCTGGCTTGTTCGGTTAGCTTTGTCAGCATTTCATTTGATCTCTCAACAAAGGATTTCATCCCGTCAGCGTCAAATCCTTTTTGAGACATCAATGCTAAATCATAAACGTGTTGACAGATGAGGTTCACTAATGGATTTGTGGTTGTCTGTCCATCACCTTGAATGATATTACCTTGATTGAGATGAATTAGGTTTTGAATCAGAGGATGGGCAGTGTTTACCAGTAAGATGTGATCTTCGGGAAATTCTGCATTCTGCTGCTGCATCATGGCGTTCATCTCCCGCAGACGACGTAGAATTTCTGGTAATAGCACCATTGCTGGTGGTGTACCTTGAGGATCATCTGACTTTAAGGCTTCGGTGCGAATATTCACTTTTGGTTTATTGAGTGCTGTTTCAAATAACTCTTTGATAACTTCACTCTTGGTTTTGTTGGTGGTGGGGTCAACAATTTCCCCGGATTTGTCTGTGTCTAGTAGGGTATTATCTAAGTCAGAGTCTACCCGTGTAAATTTGACATCACTATATTCCCGTTCTAGGAAGTTAATGAAGTGGGTGTCAATGAAGGAGTCCATAAACAGGACTTCTAAGCCTTGGTTTTTGTGCAGTTCTATATAAGTGGCTTGGCTGGCTTCGTCAGTGCTGTAAAATACGCGGTTTTCGTGGCGTTCTTTGTTACGTTCTAAGTATTCTTTGAGTGTGGTGTAAGGACTACCAGATGCAGCAGGTTTGACATCTTGCCAAACGTCTCCCTCTGCTGTCTGTACTTCAACGTTTGCAGTTTCAGCAGTTGATGCCTCTACTTTGGCAGTTGTACGGAAAATGATGATATCTTCGACTTGTTTTTTAAATTTCTCGTCGTTGAGAACACCAAATTTAACAAATGTACCGAGGTCTTTCCACGCGCTGATATATTGTTCGCGGTTATCGCGATATAATTCTTTGAGTCTGTCGCCGACTTTCTTAGCTATATAATCGCCGATTTTGCGAACGGTGCGATCGCCTTGCAAGGCACTGCGAGATACATTCAACGGTATATCTGTACTATCAATCACCCCCCGCATCGGCGTGAGAAATTGGGGAATAATCTCATCGCAGTTATCACTGACAAACACTTGGTTGCAGAATAACTTGATTTGTCCCTTAGTCACATCTACATCAGGACGCATTTTCGGGAAGTACAAAATCCCATTGATAATAAAGGGATAATCAGTATTTAAATGCACCCACAGTAAAGGTTCTTCTTGGAACGGATACAAATAACGGTAAAACTCTAAGTAATCTTCTTTTGTCAGGTTACTGGGAGACTCCCGCCAAGGTGCTTTTTGCTTGTTTAATACTTCACTATCCAGTTTAATTGGCACTGGCATGAAGTCGCAGTAAGTCTTGACAAGATTCTTAATTCGTGCTGGTTCTAAATAATCTTCTTCATCTGGTAATAAAGTCAGAGTGATAGTAGTACCGCGTGTTGTGCGGGTTGACTCATCCAGGGTAAATTCTGGTGAACCATCACAAGTCCAATGAACTGCTTGCGCTCCTTCTTTGTAGGAAAGGGTATCAATTTCTACCTTTTGCGCCACCATAAACGAGGAGTAGAAACCCAGTCCAAAGTGACCGATAATCGGCTGGTCGGCTTTACCTTCATATTTGTGAATAAATTCTTCCGCACTAGAGAAAGCTACCTGATTGATATATTTTTTTACCTCCTCGGCGGTCATGCCAATGCCATTATCACTGATGGCAACGGTCTTTTTATCTTGATCAATGGTAATAACAATTTCTGGTTCACCGACTTCTCCCGTGTATTCACCTGCACGGGATACCATGTTGAGCTTTTGGATTGCGTCTACGGCGTTAGATATCAGTTCCCGCAAGAAAATTTGATGATCTGAGTACAAAGATTTCTTGATGATCGGGAAAATATTTTCAGTATGAATACTGATTGTTCCTTGTTCCAGCATGATTTGTAATTAAGAAGTGTGTTTTACTGAGGATTTTAAAAGCTGTTGGCACTACAGCCACTTGTAATTATTCAGTGATATCTAGACATAAAAGATGCGGATTACCCTACTCTTGACCAACACATTGTTTAACATAAATATTTTTTTAGCCACAGATACATATAAGTTTTACCTGATTTTGGCGTAACTCAATTATTAAGCATGAAAAATTTCTATCCTGCAATTTATGGGAGAGTAATATGAACGACAACAGCAATAAGATAATATATGAACGGATCAAAAAAATCTATTATTCCTTAGTCAAATACGACTATGATCAGCCCATTATACTCAAATTTATCAGGAAATACTCGCAACCAGCAACCTGCCAAGTGTTAGATGTTGGTTGTGGCTACGGCAAAAAAATGAGGGCGATCGCTACAGCAGGTTATCAAGTCTTGGGTGTAGATGTTAATCCCACACTGGTTGAAGCTAATCAAAAACAGGGATTAAATTGTATCACTTTAGACGAATTTTCCCAGACAACTGACAAGTTTGATATTATTTTGATGTCGCATATTATTGAACATTTTCATCCATCAGATTTAAAAGATTTTCTGGATGATTATCTAGATAGACTGAAATCTGGGGGATATTTAATTATTGCTACGCCTTTGTTAACTGAGTATTTTTATGAAGATTTTGATCACGTTAAACCCTACTTACCGATTGGGATTTTGATGGTATTTGGTAGAGTTGCAACTCAGGTGCAGTATTATTCTCGCAATAAACTGGCGTTAAAAGATGTGCAATTTCGGAGAAGACATTTTAGATTTACTTTAGTTAGGGCGCAAGTGATCAGAACTTGGGCAACAAAATTTTACCAAGTTCTAGAATTTATCTGTGTATTGCTCTATTTTATGTCATTCGGTTGGTTCGGTCGAAAAGATGGCTGGGTAGGGATTTTTCAAAAGATATGAACTACCTACCGACTTCGCTAACGCTACGTCGAAACCTAACCCCCCTAACCCCCCCTTCCCTACAAGGGAATGGGGGATATGTAGAAACGTTTCATGAAACGTCTCTACATTGATCGGGGAGACGGTGAAAATTATGTCATAATTTCTGCGACTGAAACCTTAACTGGTGCTTGATTGCTAAAAGTCAAGCCATTATCACCTTTATCAATGTAAATGGTGTCTCCAGCGATAAAAGTATTCTCTAATAACTTGGTAGCAATGGGGTTTTCAATTTCTCGCTGAATGGAACGTTTTAGGGGGCGTGCGCCGTAAACTGGATCATAACCCCTCTCTACTAAGAAATCACAAGCGGCTGGGGAGATTTCAAAGGAGATTTTTTGCTCTCGTAGCAGATTTTCCACACGCTTAAGTTGAATGCGGATAATTTCGCGCATTTCGCCACGGCTGAGGGTGTGGAATAAGATGATGTCATCTACACGGTTGAGAAATTCGGGGCGGAAGTGCGATCGCAACGCATCCATTACCCGATTTCGCATTGTCTCATACTGGGAATCATCACCAGATACATCTAATATATATTCGCTACCGATGTTACTGGTCATGACTATAACTGTGTTACGGAAATCTACTGTTCTACCTTGAGAGTCAGTAATTCTACCATCATCTAACACTTGAAGCAAGATATTAAACACATCGGGATGTGCTTTCTCTACTTCATCCAAAAGCACCACTGAGTAAGGATGACGGCGAATAGCTTCCGAGAGTTGACCGCCTTCTTCGTAGCCTACATAACCAGGAGGCGCACCGACTAACCGAGAAACTGAATGTTTTTCCATGTACTCGGACATATCTAACCGCACCAAAGCATCATCTGAGTCAAAGAGAAACTGGGCTAAGGCGCGGGCGAGTTCGGTTTTACCGACACCTGTCGGCCCCATGAATAAAAATGAACCGATGGGGCGGTTGGGGTCTTTCATCCCCGCACGGGCGCGACGAATGGCGGCGGAAACTGCTTCTACGGCTTCCTGTTGACCGATGACGCGATGATGTAAATGACTTTCGAGTTGGAGTAATTTTTGACGTTCTGATTCTAACAGGCGATTTACTGGGATACCTGTCCACTTAGCGACAATTTCCGCAATGTCGGCTTCGGTGACTTGTTCGCGGAGGAGAGTAGAACCTTGACTTTGTAATTCTAACAGCTTCGCTTCCTTAGACTCGCGATCGCGCTGTACTCCCTCCAATTTGCCATACTTCAATTGAGCCGCTTTATTCAAATCATAAGCGCGTTCAGCTTGCTCAATTTGCACTCTTAAAGCATCTTCTTCTTTCTTTAAAGCACTGATGGCTTCTAAAAGCTGCTTTTCACCTTGCCATTGATTAGTTAAATCTTGCTGTTTTTCCGTTAAATTGGCAATTTCTAACTCAATTCGCTCCAAACGCTCCCTAGTTTGGGCTGGGACTTTCTCTTCTCCGGCCAGAGATAGCTTTTCCATTTCTAGCTGCATCAAGCGGCGGTCAATGGTTTCTAATTCGGATGGTTTGGAGGTAATCTCCATTTTTAACTGCGCTGCGGCTTCATCTACCAAATCAATGGCTTTATCTGGCAAAAAGCGGTCAGAAATGTAACGGGCTGATAAAGTCGCCGCCGCCACTAAAGCCGAGTCTGATATTTTGACATTGTGGTGAACTTCGTAGCGTTCCTTCAAACCCCGCAGAATAGATATTGTATTTTCTACAGAGGGCTGGTCTACAAATACTTGCTGAAAACGGCGTTCTAGGGCTGCGTCTTTCTCAATAAACTTACGGTATTCATCCAGGGTAGTCGCCCCAATACACCGCAGTTCGCCCCGCGCTAGCATTGGTTTAAGTAAATTTCCCGCATCCATCGCCCCTTGTTGATTTGAGCCAGCACCGACGACGGTGTGCAGTTCATCAATAAACAGGACGATTTGACCGTTGGATTCTGTAACTTCCCTCAGAACAGATTTAAGTCGGTCTTCAAATTCGCCCCGGTATTTAGCACCAGCGATTAAACTACCGATATCGAGAGAGATGAGTTGACGGTTTTTCAGAGATTCGGGGACATCACCATTTACTATACGCTGTGCCAAAGCTTCGGCGATCGCAGTCTTACCCACCCCAGGCTCACCAATTAACACCGGGTTATTCTTACTGCGGCGAGACAACACCTGAATCACCCGACGAATTTCATCATCACGCCCAATTACCGGGTCTAACTTCCCAGATTTCGCCTGTTCTGTCAAATCCCGCCCAAATTTTTGTAGAGCTTCATAACGGGATTCTGGATTTTGATCTGTCACCTTTTGACTACCCCGAACTGCTTTAATAGCTGCTTCTAACTTGCTACTGTCTACATTAAAACCTTTGAGTATCCGTCTACCAACACGCTCATCATCAGTCAAGGCTAACAGGATATGTTCGACAGAGATAAACCCATCTTTCATCCGCACCCTAATTTCTTCAGCGCGGTCAAGCAGAGTATCTAAACCACGACCGAGATAAAGCTGATCACTTTTACCAACTTTCGGTTGACGTTTGATAAAACTTTCTAGCTGCTCTTGTAAACGGATAGGGTCAACTTCTGCACGCGCCAAAATCCGCAGAGCTAAACTTGTAGGATCTTCTAAAAGAGCAAGAATTAAATGCTCAACATCTAACTGCTGTTGTTGATATGCCCGGACTATATCCTGAGATTTAACAATTGCTTCCCAGAGTTTATCAGTAAATTTATTAGGATCTGTAGGCTGCATCTTTACGATTTTGGATGTGTAACTTTAAGA
>NZ_CAWMSA010000085.1:42821-43311 GCF_963870205.1 Anabaena sp. CA = ATCC 33047
TCCTTGAGTTCCTAATTGGATTAGCTCAATTTTGTATCCGTTTGGGTCTTCTACAAAAGCAATGACTGTAGAACCGTGTTTCATTGGCCCTGGTTCTCTTACTACTTTACCGCCACGATTTTTAATTTGCTCACAAGTCGAGTAGATATCATCTACACCAATGGCAATATGACCGTAAGCATTTCCTAATTCGTATTTGTCTACGCCCCAGTTGTAAGTTAATTCTATGACTGTGTTATCGCTTTCGTCGCCATAACCAATAAAGGCGAGGGTAAATTCCCCACTGGGATAATCTTTCTGTCGCAGTAACTTCATCCCTAAGACATCACAGTAGAATTTTAAGGACTCTTCGAGATTACCTACCCGTAGCATTGTATGTAGTAAGCGCATATAGACCTTATCTGTGAGTGTGTTTACCTGCCAACATTTTACAGGGGACTGGGGATTGGGGATGAGGGGGATGTAGCTTGCTTCTCTTACGAGACGCTAC
>NZ_CAWMSA010000085.1:43430-99271 GCF_963870205.1 Anabaena sp. CA = ATCC 33047
ATAACTAATGACTATTGACTATTGACTATTGACCAAAAAATAATCCAAAATCCAAAGTCCGCCTATTTAAGCCCATCTCTGGAAATCTTCATTTAATCTCAGCCAATAGTACGCCAGAGCAATTATGCTAACGATTGGGTTGAGCTACTAGATTTTGTCCAATCAACGGTAAGAAGGAGCAAAAACTAATGAGTAACATTGTAGATACTGCTATTGAAGCAATTGTAGCCCGTGAAATTCTCGATTCGCGGGGTAGACCAACTGTAGAAGCTGAAGTACATTTGCTTAGTGGTGCTGTGGGATTGGCACAAGTTCCTAGTGGCGCGTCTACAGGTACTTTTGAAGCCCATGAACTACGAGACAAAGATAAAAGCCGTTACGGTGGTAAAGGGGTACTCAAGGCAGTACAAAACGTTAATGAAGTATTTGCCCCTAAGTTAATTGATTTGGATGCCCTCAACCAAGAACTGATCGACCGGACAATGATTGCGCTGGATGGTTCGGCGACTAAATCTAACTTGGGCGCGAATGCGATTTTGGCTGTGTCCCTCGCTGCTGCTAGAGCCGGGGCTGAGTCTTTGGGAATTCCTCTCTATCGTTATTTAGGTGGCCCTTTGGCGAATTTGCTGCCTGTGCCTTTGATGAATGTCATTAATGGTGGGGCGCACGCTGCTAATAACGTAGACTTTCAAGAGTTTATGATTGTCCCCATTGGTGCGCCTTCCTTCCGGGAAGCTTTGCGCTGGGGTGCGGAGGTGTTTGCTACCCTCAGCGAAGTGCTGCATGACAAAGGTTTATTGACTGGTGTCGGTGATGAAGGTGGTTTTGCCCCTAACCTAGAATCAAATCAAGTGGCTTTAGAATTGTTGGTGGCTGCTATCGAAAAGGCTGGTTACAAGCCTGGGGAACAAGTGGCGTTAGCATTGGACGTAGCAGCTAGCGAATTTTACAAAGATGGGCAGTATGTCTATGATGGTAAACCTCATGCGCCCACTGAGTTTATTGATTATTTAGCCCAGTTGGTGGCTCAATATCCGATTGTGTCGATTGAGGATGGTTTGCATGAGGAAGATTGGCAGCATTGGCAATTGCTCACCCAGAAGATTGGTTCACGGGTGCAGTTGGTTGGGGATGACTTGTTTGTAACTAACGCTACTCGCTTACAAAAAGGCATCCAAGAAAAAGCCGGGAATGCCATTTTGATTAAACTCAATCAAATCGGTTCTTTGACTGAGACTTTGGAAACAATTGACTTGGCAACTCGTAACGGTTTCCGGTCAGTAATTAGCCATCGTTCCGGTGAAACAGAAGACACCACAATTGCGGATTTAGCTGTCGCTACTCGTGCAGGACAAATTAAAACCGGTTCTCTATGTCGTAGTGAACGGGTAGCTAAATATAACCGCTTACTTCGGATTGAAGATGAATTGGGCGATCGCGCCGTTTATGCTGGTGCTGTAGGCTTAGGGCCGAAGTAGTTATTGGGGACTGGGGACAAATCAATTCAAAATTCAAAATTCAAAATTAATGAATTGTTGAATTCTTGAAAAAATCTCCCCTGCTCCCCTGCCCAATTATGGATAAAACCCCACCTTGGGTAAACCCAAGGTTTCATCCCAACCCATCATCAAGTTGAAACACTGAATAGCTTGACCCGCTTGACCTTTAATCAGGTTGTCAATGGCTGAGATGACAATTACACGGCGAGTACGTGGGTCAACTTCTATACCTATATAACAAATATTAGTACCGCTAGCCCATTTTGTATGCGGGTAAATGCCGCTATCACAGACTTTTATCCAGGGAGAATTACGGTAAAATGCTGTATAAATTGTTATAATATCATCGCCTACTAAACCAGGATCGCGGAGTGTGGCATAAACTGTTGCCAAAGTTCCCCGCACCATTGGGACAAGGTGGGGAGTAAATTGGACTGTGACTTCATGACCTGCTAGTTCGCTACAAATTTGTTCAATTTCTGGGGTGTGGCGATGACGGGTAACGCTGTATGCTGCCAGGGAATTATCGGCTTCGGCTAACAATAAGTGGGTTTTGGGTTCTCGCCCGCCGCTTGATGTACCAGATTTAGCATCGATAATCGCTGTTTCGGGGACAATTAAACCTTGCTTAAATAGTGGTAAAAGTGCGATCAGACTGGCTGTAGGGTAAGCACCAGGACAGCCAACCAGTTGGGCATCAGCAATGCGATCGCGATACAGTTCTGGTAATCCATATACGGCGGTGGCGGCTGTATCATGGTCGCTTCTTTCTTTACCATACCAACTGGTATAGGTTGCCAAATTTCTGAATCTATAGTCTGCACTCAGGTCGATTACCTGGCATCCTTGTTCTAATAAAATGGGTGCAATTTGGCAAGCATGACCATTTGATAGTGAAAGAAATACCACTTGACAACGACTGGCGATAATTTCGGGTTCGATAGCCTCGATTGGCAATTTGACGACATTTGCCAAATGAGGGTAAGCAGTCGCCAATGACTTTCCGACAATACTATCTTCGCCTAAATAAACTAACTCGACTTCGGGGTGTTCCAGTAGTAATCGTACTAATTGCAATCCGCCATAGCCTGACGCGCCAACAATCCCAACTGGTACGCGTCTTAAATTACCCATGATCTCAAATCCTTATCCGCTTTTGGTTAATCTGTTGTGATCTGCCAACTACTAGCTACCAGAGGCGAAACTGAGAAAACGCCACAGAAGCCCAGCACCAGAGCATATTCAACGACACTGCACTAAAGCCCAATTTTAACGGTAGAGCTGACGCACAAGCATGAAAAAACAATGGCAGAAGGTTACAAAGGTATATAAAACCTTGGCAAGCCCATACTTTCACATTGCTAGTTTATATTTCTGCTGCATAAAGCAGCTACAATTTAAAATAAGAATTTGTTAAAAAAATTTACTATTGCTAGTTAAAATTCTCTGTGTCACAGTCTAAAAATACACAGCAGCCTGAAAACGCTCCCATTAATAAAGATTATCCCAATCCAGATATAGCTCCTCCAATGGAGGAGGCGAATCACGGTGTTACCTCTGCAAATCCAAATTTTATGTTTGATTCTATTGATGCTGCTTTGACAGAACTCAAGGCTGGTCGCGCCATTGTGGTGGTAGATGACGAAAATCGAGAAAATGAAGGCGATTTGATTTGTGCGGCTCAGTTTGCTACGCCTGACATGATCAATTTTATGGCAGTGGAAGCTAGAGGATTGATTTGTCTGGCGATGACAGGCGATCGCCTGGATGAACTCGATCTACCCTTGATGGTAACGAACATCACTGATCCCAATCAGACGGCTTTTACAGTCAGTATTGATGCCGGGCCGCATTTAGGCGTATCCACGGGAATCTCCGCCGAAGACCGCGCCCGCACTATCCAAGTAACTCTCAACCCAGGCACAAAACCATCAGATTTACGTCGTCCTGGTCATATTTTCCCGTTGCGGGCTAGAGTTGGTGGTGTCCTCAAACGTGCTGGACACACGGAAGCAGCTGTTGACTTAGCGCGATTAGCCGGATTATACCCAGCCGGGGTGATTTGTGAAATTCAAAACCCCGATGGTTCAATGGCACGGTTGCAGCAGTTAATTGATTATGCTAAACATCACAATCTCAAAATTATCAGCATTGCTGACTTAATTAGTTATCGCCTCAAACATGACCGCTTGGTATATCGGGAAGTGGTAACTAAGCTACCTAGTCAATTCGGTCAGTTTGACATTTATGCCTATCGTCACACCCTAGATAATACTGAACACGTTGCCATTGTCAAAGGCGACCCGGCTAACTTTAAAGATGAGCCAGTCATGGTGCGGATGCACTCAGAATGTCTCACAGGCGATGCTTTGGGTTCTTTGCGCTGTGACTGTCGGATGCAGTTGCAAGCTGCACTGAAAATGATTGAAACGGCTGGTCAAGGTGTAATAGTTTACCTGCGCCAAGAGGGACGAGGTATTGGTTTAATTAACAAGCTAAAAGCCTATTCTTTGCAGGATTTAGGTCTGGATACGGTAGAGGCGAATGAGCGTTTAGGATTTCCTGCCGACCTGCGCGATTATGGTATGGGAGCGCAAATACTGATGGATTTAGGCGTGAAAAAGATACGCCTGATTACCAATAATCCCCGGAAAATCGCCGGAGTGAAGGGTTATGGTTTGGAAGTGGTTGACCGTGTGCCGTTGTTAATCGAAGCCAATGACTACAATTCCTATTACTTGGCGACTAAAGCCAAAAAGCTCGGTCACATGTTGTTACAAACCTGTTTGGTAACAGTCGCAATTCATTGGCAAGATGACCCGCAATTGGTAACAAAACGCTACGAGCGTTTAGAGAAATTGCGGCATTTAGCGAGGAGTTATGATTTATTGTTACAAGAAGAAGCCCGTCCTTTAGCGATCGCTTTATTTGATGAGCCATCGTTAACAGTACACTTGGGTTTTGACCAACCAAAATTAGCTGCTGCTGACTGGTATCAACAAGACGGACATCCTTACCTGCAAGCCATTTTGCAAATTCTGGATAACTTAGCCACCTTACCTTACGTGCAGAAACTCGAATTTTTGATTTCTTCTGGTAGCGATCCCCTGAGTAATTTGCAAGTCCAGCTAGACAGGCAAACCATCCCACAGGGAGAGTTACCGTCTTCAGTAGGCGATCGCCTGGAAACACAGAAAATTTATAGTTTTATCAGGTAGGACGAGAAACCTCACACTCCATTATCTGGGGTGCGTTAGTCAACTGCTGAGATACCCAAAAATTATTCGTACTGATGCACCCCAATAACACACATCTTGCACCTATTCCTTAATGATAATTTTTGTAGGGTAGGCATTGCTTGCAAGTTGTTCAAACCCTTAATTTTAGGTTGTTGGGTGTGCATCGCCTGGAGCTTATTGAGAATGGTGCAAAATATGACCTAACAATCTATATAATTGATTTTTTTGTGTTCCCTAAAGCATTAATTACCTGCCCGATAAACTGGATTGATTTGGCGATAGGTGTTAAGCCAACTGAAGAATCTATCACTATCAAAACTAAAAGGATCAGCTCTTTCTCCAGAACGATCTACTGCTTTATGGGTAGTAATCCGATCCTCTGGTATTTGGCTTTGGGCAATTAACCAAGCTAAAGATTGATACTGCGCTTCTGTGTAACCACTATGAGATGTTATCAAATTATTGCCGCGCCCATCTGGTGGTGTTTCTAAGGAAACGTGGTAAGCAAAATTATTGACAGATGGTGGTAAATTAGGGTTAGTTTTCACAGTTTCCGGGCCATTTGCTCCCTCAAATACTGAGTTAGCGGCACCAAACGCCCGCTTGTCTGGAGGGACAAGATAAATTACAGTACCGTCTAACTCAACTATGGCGTGATAACTCGCTTGCCAACTTTCATCTTCATGGGGTGTTTGAAAGAAATTAACCGCGCTACTAGCTGAATTACTCGTTTCGTGAATGACAATAATTGGTTGATTATTTAAAACTACGCCGTTAACATCTTGAGTATATCTTTCTCCGTAGTTACTGGGGTCTACAGCAGCAATTTCGTATCTTGGTCTATATCTGTTAAAAGCTTCAGTAGTTATGTATCTTCCAGAAATAGGATTCGGTTTAGTTGGAGATGCCAGTAAACTTTGTTGTTGGTTAACTTCAGTCTCAACCTGCTGAATTTGTATTTGTGGATATTGACTCCAGGTTGTAATCTCTTGATTTGAGGATGTAGTTGTATTCTCTGGTAACTGTGTAACTTTCCCTGTGCTGAGTGCTAAAACTAAAGCAGATAACATGAAAAAAATGATTGATACTCTGCTAGCCCAGTTTCTAAAATTCATTTTTTTTATGCTTAATCAAGCAGTTTTAATTAATCTTAATATATCCTCTTAATATAAAACAGAACAATAACATAATTACGTCTGCTAACAGAGCTATTTCTCTAGAGAGAGTTAAATATAAGTTAAGTATTTGTTAAGATAAAAAGTCGCTAACAATAGAAATCAAAAATCACAGGACTTACGCAACTGGCACATTATTAGGGTGCGTCAAAGTAGATTATTTTTGACATCTGACGCACCCTAAAAGAAAGTTTCATGATGACACTTGCGTAAGTCCTAATACCAATTTTCTATGAAGTTGCATCAAATCAATGATTTAGAGACTAAGCATAGCTAGTCTCTACAGTGCAAAATAAAGTGCATCTGCTGCAACACCCCATGCCTAAAGTCAAGGGCTTCCGCAGCGAGGAGGTTCGGTAAGTCCTAATACCAATTTTCTATGAAGTTGCATCAAATCAATGATTTAGAGACTAAGCATAGCTAGTCTCTACAGTGCAAAATAAAGTGCATCTGCTGCAACACCCCATGCCTAAAGTCAAGGGCTTCCGCAGCGAGGAGGTTCGGTGAATTTACAGGTTCACAAAAATACGGATGATTGCTGAGGCATTATCCTCTAGAAAGATACTTCCAGAGTAGAATTTTGCAACAATTGAATTAGTGATACAGCAGCTGTATTAAAGGTGTAGCAATGAAAAATGAGAATGTGAGAATTATTTCGTTGATTCCCAGTGGAACTGAGATTTTAGCAGCCTTGGGCTTAACGGATGCCATTGTCGGGCGATCGCACGAATGTGACTACCCGCCAGAAATCCAGAATCGCCCTGTTTGCACCCAGACACGCTTACACACCGATGCTTCCAGCAGTGATATACACAATGGAATGAATAAAATACTGCAATCGGCTCTCAGTATCTATCAAATTAAGACCGATGTTGTCGAGAGGTTAAAGCCTACCCATATTATCACGCAAGACCAATGTGATGTTTGTGCTGTTAGCTTTCGAGATGTGGAAAAAGCAGTAGACGAACTCACCCATACTTCACCTGAGATTATTTCTTTACAACCTAATCTACTAGAGGATGTTTGGAATGACATTGAACGAGTCGCTCATATATTTGGTGTAGATGCTGTCCACGTATTAGAAAACTTAGAAGCGCGTGTCAAAATTTGTCAGCAAAAAATCCAGGGACTTTCCTTAGCAGAATTACCTAATGTTGCCTGTATTGAGTGGACAGATCCCTTGATGGTAGGAGCAAATTGGATTCCTGAATTAGTCAACTTAGCCGGAGGACAATCACTATTTTGTGTCACAGGTCAACCTTCCCCTAATTTGCGATGGGAAACACTGTTAGTGAGTAATCCAGATATCATAGTATTTATGCCTTGTGGTTTTGACTTAAATCGCACTCGTCAAGAAGCCAAACTATTGACGCAAAACCCAGAGTGGCAAAATCTCCATGCTGCCAAAACTGGTAGAGTCTACATTACTGACGGCAATGCTTACTTTAACCGTCCAGGCCCCAGACTGGTAGATTCTCTAGAAATTATGGCAGAAATTTTACATCCAGAAATTTTTGATTATGGCTATAGAGGCACAGCTTGGGAACGGTTATAACTCAACTTGCTCAAAGCCAACCACCAAAAACAGCAAAACCGTAATACTTCCAAGGTACAGCCACCGTCTTAAACCCAGCCTGAGTCAGCATTTGCAGGTGGGTTTCTAAAGTAGCGAGTTGGTCTTGACTGGAGTACCCTTGTGTGCTGCTTTGTCCGACTTTCGCGCGCACCTCTGTTAAATTAATTCGTTGCTGGTTTGCCCATTCCTCTCGTGCCGCTTGATACATTTCTGCTAAAGTAGATGATTCTGGTAAGGTAGGGTCAGCATTCCAAAAACAACCATTGGGATGCAGGCTAGCAGCAATACGTTGAAATAACTTTAACTTCATTTCATCTTGAAGATGGTGAATTGCTAAGGATGATACACAACCATCCAACTCTCTGCCTATATTTAATTTTTCTGGATTAATTGCCCAGTCACCAAAATCTGCTTGTACCCCAGTCCATCTTTGCCCATACCCAGCACTAGCAATTTTAGCTTGGGCAAATTCCAACATCCTGGGTGAATAATCTAAGGCTATAACTTGAGCGTCGGGACAGTGTTTTAGTAGCTTCAGACTCAACTCGCCAGTGCCACAGCCTAATTCTAAGATGCGACTACTCCTAGATGGAAGACAACGGGTGATGACTGCCAGCATCTCATCATATTTTGGCAATAACTGGCGAATCCCGTTGTCAAAATCAGCAGTATTAGCAAATACTTCTCCAGGAAATATCTGTGACATATTCTGTCCATCAAGTCTTTCATCAATCAATCTTACAGCATGATGAGTTTTGCAGATGGGGCGATGAGGCTGGAGTTGTCAGCGTGGCGAACATTTATTCTAGTTAGGAGCGATCAGCCTACCCCTACGGGGAAGCAAGCTATGGGTAGCGTCTCGCTCCAGCAGCTTCAGCCATTAATCAACCGTTGATTAACCTGGGCGAAGGACGGGGTTTTAAACCCAGTTTTTCGATAACCAGCAAATACTGAAGATAATAAAGATAGCCACTCATTAAGGAGACGAACCATTCCCATCTTTGGGAAACAATATGCTACAGCTTATCACCATCGTCATTGTCGTCATTCTGGGTTCAGCATTATGCTCTAGTGTAGAGACGGCACTGTTTTCTGTATCTACCCTGAGAGTTAGACAATTAGCACAATCAAATAACCCTTCAGCCGTTGCACTTTTGGCGATTCGGGAAAATATGAATCGACCAATTGCGACTATTGTTATCCTCAACAACATTTTCAACATTATTGGCAGTATTGTCACTGGGAGTGTTGCTACTCAAGCCCTAGGATCTGAGTGGCTGGGTGTATTTTCCGCAGTCTTAACTTTCCTGATTATTATTTTTGGGGAAATTATTCCCAAAACCATCGGCGAGCGATATTCTGAACAACTCGCCATGCTGGCGGCTCTACCTGTAACAGCATTATCGATTGCCTTCACACCCTTGGTGTGGATTTTAGAAAACGTCACAGCACCGTTTTCTCAAGGTAAAAAAAGACCCACAACTAACGAGGCGGAAATCAAGTTATTAGCAAATATCGGTCAACAGGAAGGAATTATTGAAAGCGATGAAGCAGAAATGATTCAACGGGTGTTTAGACTCAATGATGTCACAGCCGCAGACCTGATGACTCCCCGGATTATGCTGACACACATACGCGGTAATCTCACCATAGCGGAGGCAAAAACAGATATCATCGCCTCTCAACATACTCGGATTCTTGTTACCGATGAGTCGATTGATCAAGTCATGGGATTTGCCTTAAAACAGGAATTGCTCACAGCAATGGTGGAAGGACAAAAACATCAAAACATCTCTACGCTGACTCGCAAGGTTCGCTTTGTTCCAGAGGTAATTCAGGCAGATAGACTGTTGAAAAACTTTATAGAAGCCCATGAACATCTGGCGGTAGTGGTAGATGAGTATGGAAGTGTTGCTGGTGTTGTCACCTTAGAAGATGTGTTGGAAGTAATTACTGGGGAGATTGTTGATGAAACTGACAGAAGTGTTGATTTGCAAGAAATAGCCCGCAAAAAGCGAGAAAAAATGTTGCAGTCTCTCAGTATTAAGTAGTTGGGTGTGGGGCATCAAATAAGTCAGAAATCAAAAGTCAAAAGTCAATAATTCTGGGAAAAATTATTTAATTTTGAATTTTGAATTTTGTAGGCGTAAGCCTTCCCGTAGGGTATTTTGAATTTTGAATTTATTTATCCCCCTCATCTCCCCTACTCCCTGACTCCAATTTCTTGGACTGGCTGGGCTGCACTATCCTGTTGTGACATGATTAAAGTTATTCCTGCCACTGCCAGCATTGCCATTGTAGCTAAACCTAGTACGGCTGTTTGCTTTCTTAATCTCACAGATGCCACTAAAGTTTCTATCGCATTGGCAGCAGCAGTAGGTTGTATTGGTTGTAAGGCTGCTAATGCAGTTGCTGCATTTGGGTAGCGGTGTTGAGATTTGGGTTCTACCATTTTGCTTAACCACCACTCAAAACGGGGATGAATGTGAGGTATTAATTTTTGAAAGTGAAAGCGATAATTACTGTCAATTAACTTGCTAATATTTCCAGAACGGGTGGCAGTGAGTAAGCAAATCAGAGTTGCACCTAAGCTATATAAATCTGAAGCTTGAGTCAGAGAATCACCGTTTTGTTCTTCTGGGGGCATGAAACCAGGAGTTCCTGCCGCCAAGCTACTCAAGGCCATTTTCTCACCCTTTACCTGAGCCAAATCAAAATCAACTAGGTAGGCATTCAAATGCTCATCTAGTAAAATGTTCTCTGGTTTAATATCCCGATGGATAATTGGGTCAACTTGTTGTTGTAAATAAACCAAAATTTCTAACATTGACACAGCTATTTGCTTAATTTCTTCTGGTTTAAAGCTGCGTCTTGAAGCCAGAGAAGGAGCGTTTTTATACTCTTGTATTATGTAAAAAACCGTAGGTGTAGCAAAAGAATTAAGATAGCGGGGAATACGGGGATGGTTGAGTCTTTGCAGGATTTCTACTTCTCGTTGATATGCTGTGACACCCAACCAGTCAGCACCAGCATGAGCAAGACTAAAGGCTTTAATTACTACCTGTTGATGAGAGTGGCTGACTTTAGCAAGGTAAGTGATGCGTCCACCTTCCTGATTCCGTCCCAGTTCTTGAAGCACTTCATAACCTAACGCAGAGAAATCTGGATGGTGAATTAAGGGAATTATCCCTTGATTACGCACATCAAACTGCATTAAACACCACCTAAGTTTGATTTTGTCAAGTGTATTTCACAAATGATAAGTATTCACCCAGATTTTTACTTGCCATTCTGCCTTGATGCACAAAGACGCATAGATGTTTAAGTGGTTATGGGATGCTGCCTGAAAACGTGATGTTGAGTGAAGACGCGAGGATAAATTTACGAGAAGCCGCTCTGTGAGCGGCTACGCGTCTCTACAAAATTGCTGAGGAAACAATACTAGCCTCAGAGTGTTTAACCTAAGCGTTGCTGTGCTAGCCAATCAATAATCTGGGTATTGACGATATCTGGTACTTCATCGTGGGGACAATGACCGGCTCCCGGAATGGGTAAGATTTTAATATCTTTGCCATTTTCCAGTGCCTGTTCGTAAATCTTCACCCCTGTAATTGGTGTCCAAGGATCATCAGCACCCCAAATTACTAATAATGGACGTTCTATTTGGGGTAATAGTTCCTCTGGTGCTGGCCCTGGGGGTGCTGAGAGAATGGAAGCGAAAACCTGTTGTGCGCCGGGGTCGCAGGATGGTGTATAAAGTAATTCAACTAATTCATCAGTAACAGCAGTGCGATCGCGGTAAACTTGGTAAAGGGTGCGGCGAATTTGCGATTTTTGGCGGATGCGGTTAAAGACAAATTTACCAGTAATGGGCGATCGCACCACTCGATTAAAAGCCGCCATGACAATTCTCAGAGGTGGGTTCAATTCATGGGGACGATGACTTAAACCACCAGCCGAATTAATTAATACACCACCAGCACTAATGTCTGGATGTTCTGCCAAGACAATCAAACTTAAAAGCGCGCCGATAGAATTACCAATAAATACCGCAGGTTGTTGAATATGGGCTGTCCAAAAATCCTTTAACAGTTCTACCCAAACTTCTGTACTGTACTCAATGGGTGCTTTATCCGAACCACCAAAACCCAAAAGATCCAAAGCAAAAACTTGGTATCCCGCACTGGCTAAAACTGGAATATTCTTGCGCCAATGTCCAATGGATGCGCCAAAGCCATGCACAAGTACCAACGGTTGTCCAGTACCCATGACTGTATATTGAATTTTGTAATTTCGCCAAGTCCAAACCAGTTTTTCAAAGTTACCCGTGGTTACTAGCTGCTGGGTGGTTAAAGTCATTATTAAGATTCCTATACTATGGCTTTATATACTAAAGTGTCTCACTTCTGACCAATCTCAGCAAAGTGCTATCTTCAGACCAGAAATCATCAGAAATCCCAATACCAACCATAAGATTTTACCCTGGTATGACAAACTTTCACAGGTTAATGGGTTATGGGGAGAGGTTGCCATACAATATCTCTACATAATCATGATTCTTCTAGATTTAATGTTCTCTCAGGACTAACATTTTCTTTGATATAAATATCTCGAATGGGGAAAGGAATAGAAATACCTTCTTCTTGATAACGTTTGTGCAGTTTTTTAATAAATAAATGTCTGCCAATCCGTTGATCAAAATATTCGCTAACCCGCATATATAATGTAAAGTCTATACTAAAATCATTGAAAGTATGAAATCTAATATATGGCTCATTGGCAATTAATTCCGGTGCAATTGATTGCATCACCTCATGAGCGACTTCTACAGTAACTCTTTCGACTTTTTCTAAATCACTATCATAACTCACACCCACTGTCATTGTTAAAGTTATTTCTTTGGCAGGGAGATGATAGTTAGTAAAAATTGTGGAAGCTAGCTTAGAATTTGGTACTATGATTACGTTGTTAGAAATTTCGCGAATAGTTGTATTGCGCCAAGAAATATCTGTGACATATCCCTCATTTCCATCATCTAATTTGATATAATCACCAGTTCGTACTTGCTTAGAAAGAATCAAGTAAAATCCAGAAAACAAATTAGCTAAAGTGTCTTGTAATGCTAAACCTACTGCTAAACCACCAACTCCTAAAGTTGTGATAATCGGTGTAATTTCAATCCCTAGGGTTTGTAGTAAAATTAAGACTCCCAAGCCCAAAACAGCAGCTTTAGCTAGGTTAGAAATTAGTGATGCTGTTGCTCTTTCTGCTGATTGAGTATATAAACTAACAAAACCCGCAGTTAATCTGGCCAAGACTAAGGTGACTGAAAACAGAAAGACAATTTTAGTTATTCTCTGTAATAAAAAGCTAATATCTGTCTTGATGGGCGCACTCACAATAGCGGCTGAAAACCCTGCAAGCATAAACCAAAGAAATGGCATACGTTGCAGAGATTTAAAGATGATTTCACTGCCAGGAATTTGTTTCTTAGCGGCAAATTTTTTCAGTTTATTGAAAATAACTTTTTCGCCAATTATGCCTGACAGTAAGCCAACTAAGGTGAAAGCTACAGGTAAAATCCAGTCCATCATCATCAATTTTGACTTTAAATATTGTATTGACAATTGAATGTAGACGCTGGTGCAATCTCATTATTGCAAAATTTTACCTCAATAATGACTTGGGGGAGAAACTGGGGAGATGAGGGAGATGAGGAAGCAGGGGAGCAGAGGGAGCGGAGGAAGCGGAGGAGAAAAGCTAATGACTAATAACTAATAACTAATCACTAATAACTCATGACTAAATAACATGGATTTACCAATTATTTACCATCCTGATTACGTTGCGCCACTACCTGAAGGGCATCGCTTCCCGATGGCGAAATTCCGAAAACTCTATGAATTGCTGTTAGCTGACGGTGTGGCGCATCCCGAACAGTTTTACACGCCTATGCGTCCTGACTCAGAGTTAATTGAGTTAATCCACACCCCAGACTATGTAAAAGCTTATTGTCAAGGTACTTTAGATTTTAAAGCACAGCGTCGGATTGGTTTACCTTGGAGTCAAGCTTTAGCTAATCGTACTTGTGTGGCGGTTGGTGGCACAATACTTACAGCCCAGTTAGCATTGAGTCAGGGTTTAGCTTGTAATACGGCTGGCGGAACCCATCATGCTTTTCCTGGTTATGGTTCTGGTTTTTGTATTTTCAATGATTTAGCGATCGCTTCCCGTGTTATACAAAAACAAGGTCTAGCGCAAAAAATTCTCATTGTCGATTTGGATGTGCATCAAGGCGACGGTACAGCGTTTATCTTCCACAATGATGACAGTGTTTTTACCTTCTCCATGCACTGCGAGGTTAATTTCCCCGGTACAAAGCAACAAAGTGATTTAGATGTTCCCCTACCTGTGGGTATGGAGGATGAGGCTTATTTACAAACATTGGCGCGTTATTTACCAGATTTACTCTCAGATGTCAAGCCTGACTTAGTATTTTATGATGCTGGAGTTGATCCCCATATAGGCGATCGCTTAGGTAAATTAGCTTTAACTGATACTGGGCTTTTCCGTCGAGAAATGCAGGTATTAACTACCTGTGTCAGTGCTGGCTACCCTGTCGCCTGTGTAATTGGTGGCGGATACGCTGATGATATGAGGTCTTTAGTTTGGCGGCATTCTTTAGTACATCGATCTGCCAGTGAGGTTTACCGCCAATATAAATTATAGTAACTTTATGCGTAATCTTACTGAAAACAAAATTTTTAGATATGTTTTAATGTAATTAAACTAAAGAACCCTATTGGCACATATAGGTTTTGTTGATGGACAATCCCAAAATCAGCATCTACGAATTATCATCCGAAGATTGGGGATATAATTTGCTAGGTTCGGCAATTGACCGTCTTATTCGTGAGCTTGAAGGTCAAACTGTTCTTGAGGCTTATTCAGAATTTCAGCAAAGGCGAGGGCGTGCTAATGAATTAATGAAGGAATTGTTTGGACAAAAACCTTGCCTATTTTATGTACGCCGCAAAGGGCAAGGAAAACAAGACGGAGAAGAAATTTGGGAATTAACAATAGCCACAGATAGAGATGATGCGTTACTTCCTTCAAGACTTGAAAACCTGGGAAAAACTCTAGGATTAAGAGCTGCTGTAGAACAAAATGGATATGGCGGTTTACAAATACTTTCTACTCGGTTGTTAGAAACTAAATCAGGTTATGGCGATGGCTATGCTTTACCTTGTCTTTTGCGCCTACTGCCAAACTACAAATACCAAATTAATATTCCATCAGCAGCACTAAATAGAATAGCTAAAATGCCCATCTATGGTGATCATCTACCTACAGAGGAGCAGATTAAAGCCTGGAAAGCATTTTTACAAATAGAGAAAAAAATTGCTCAAGCACGTCAATTTTGTGTATTTTTTTCAGGTCATAATTATGGCTCTGCTACCAGAACCATCAGCTTTGATATTAATGTAGACTCAGCGACTGTTGACGGTGCTGAAGAAAATTCCCTTGATGCGGAAGATTTTTGGCAACGGGTAAGACGGGCAAAAAATGAAGATATCAGGTTGTTTGAGACTGTTCCTGATAGAAAAAACTGGCGTGATAGTCGCCAATTAGGATTGATTGAAGGATTTGATTCTCAGAAGTGTAGTATTCGCGTGAAGCTAGAACGTGAATTAGCAGAACAGATGGCAGATGGGGTTTATCAACTACCGTCTCAAGGATTTTTATATTTTCAAGCTGCTGGTGATATACAACAGATTCGTCGTAAAGAAAAAGCTTTAGAAGACTTAAATCAAGGTCGTACCCAAAACCCCTACTTAGGAAATTTCTTATTCGACGCTTCCCAAGCAAGACCAATTCAAAATATTGTTCAACTTCAACCAGAGGATTTGTTATTATCATCCGCTAATCCTAGCCAGAAAGCAGCAGTAGAAATGGTGCTTGCATCTGAGGATTTAGCTCTGATTCAAGGGCCACCAGGTACAGGTAAAACTACTGTAATTGCTGAAATTTGCTATCAAGTTGCTCTGCGGGGTGGACGTACTTTAATTGCTTCTCAAGCTAATTTAGCAGTAGATAACGCCCTGAGTCGATTAGTTCACAACCCTGTAATTCGGGCTGTAAGAAAGGGGAAAGCTGAAAAAGTAGGAGAGGAAGGACAGCAATTTTTAGAAGACAAAGTAATTAATACGTGGCTACAAAATACAGCTACTTACTGTGAAAACAACCTTGGACAAAGACTTGACAATGTAAAAATCTTACATCACTTGTTGACATTATCACAACGATTTTTAGAATATCTGAAATTAGAAGAGATATTCCAACAAAAACAAAGCCTATTAGAAACACGCAAAGCTAATTTAGAGTTAGCCTGTACAAACAAAACTAATGAATATCAACAACTAACAGCACAAATAACTGAGGTTGAATCTCTCAAGGTTGCTGTAGATAATTTATTAAATCAAGAATCTTCAGTAGGCTGGCAAGAATCACAACTTGTCAATTTATGGAATAGCCTTTTGTCATATATATCTACAGATATTTATGTTCGAGACTTTTCTGCAAATCTTCGGATAGCAGTCAATTTAGCTTCTGAACTTGGCATAATCCACCCAAATGTTAGCTTATTTGGTTTAGCTGCTTGGTTACATAATACAGCCACCGTCAACATTTCTGAATTGAAGACAGCTTTAGATTATGCGAATCATACAGTTACAGCTATGATTGAAGCTGAGTCAGCCGCACAGACTCATAGACAAAATTTGCAATCTTTTGCTGAACTTAATTCAAACCACGAAGAATTTATGAGTGTTCAGCAAAGCTTACAACAAAAAATTAGGAAATTACAAAAACGTCAGTATGAAATCAATTCCGCAGAAATTTCACTAGATACATGGCTAAGTACAGCAGCATCTAATGTGTTTAACAGCTTGAAACAATCTTTTAAAAACCGTCAAAGGTTTACAGTTGAATTAATAGAAATTCCTGTAGAATTATTAACACTTATACAGAAATATAATCATCCAGGCTGGGAAAATACTTTTGCTGATTGTCAACTAAAATTTAATGAATTGATTCAGCAATATAGTCAATGGGATAAATCTTATAAACTGCTGGGACAAATAAAAGATTTAGTAGGAAGAGGACAAAATTTATTAGGGAATAGCAAACTCAGAGAAACTGATATTTCTCAGATGATTGCTATTAAAGAAATAGATTCTGTTGTGTCTCTTTTTAAACTCAAGCAACTAGCACAAAATAGTATTGATGAAATTGAGAAACCTTTGGGTATATGGGAACAGATTATTGAAGGGATTATTGCATTTGCTGTTAATTATAAAAACTTAGAGCCAATTGTTAAAATATTACGCCCATATAGCCGTCGTTACCGTGCGTCAATAACCCTTGAGTTTATTAAAAGGCAAACTAGAATTATACTTCATAGAGTTAAACCGATTGATAGTGAATCAATTATAACTGAGATTACAAACGAATTAGTACCAGGTATTAATAAAAACGCGCTCAAATGGCTGAATCAATTACAGACTGAAACAGAACAAACTCAACAACAGCTAGAAAGAGAATTAAGTGAACAGGTAAGTTTGGCAGATAATTGTCAACAACAAATCCTGGCAATTCAAGAATCTTTAAGAATTTCTCAGAATGAAGCAGACTTTAAGATAAAAAGAGCGATCGCACTATTGCAAGAGCTTTCTCAATTCTCACATTTACCAGATGAATTGCGGGTTGCAGTTGCAAGAATGCTTGACAATACCTCTAATATATTAGCTGATATTCCACAATTTACAGCAAAAATACATCCTATTGAAAGTCGAATCAAACAACTAGAAAATGTCTTATCTTTAATAAATCATTTGGCGTTGCTTTCAAAAATTAAATCTTTGCTGATAGATAAAATATCACATATACAATCAACACAATCAAAGTGTAACAACCAACTGACAGAATATCAGAAGCAACTCAGCGAGATTATAGTTATCTTACAGCAAAACTTAGATGAGTTATCAGCAGAAAGAATCTGGTGGAAGTCAACATGGGAAACAATACCTGATAAATTTAAAATTGAGATTTCTGCTAATGACTTGTTTTCCATAGAAGCACTATATAAAGTTAAAAACCAGTTTAATTCTTGGCAAGAGCAACTAAAAAATGAAGAAGCTTATTTAACAAGATATCAGAACTTTATTCAAGATTGGATTCAAAAACTACGTCAACCATCAGAAAGCGATCGCAATGATTTGAGACGAATTTATTTAGATAATGCCAATGTTGTTGGTATTACCTGCGTTCAGGCTGCTAATCCTCATTTTAATCAAGAATTTAAATATTTTGATGTCGTTATCATTGATGAGGTTAGTAAATGTACTCCTCCAGAGTTACTAATTCCAGCCTTAAAAGGTAAAAAATTAGTTATGGTAGGCGACCATAAACAATTACCACCAATGCTCGATACTAACACTTTAGAAGAAGTTGCCCAAGCAATTGGTAGTACACGTGAAGAACTAGAATTTTTAGAAGAGTCTCTTTTTAAACTTCAGTTTGAGTCTGCTGATCAAAGCATTAAGCAAATGCTAACTATACAATATAGAATGCACCCCTTCATTATGGGTGCAATCAATCAGTTTTATGACAATAAACTAGAGTCTGGCATTTTAGAACCTGATACAAAACGCGCTCATAATTTAGCAGATAAAATTATTCAAGAACAACACCATCTAGTTTGGATAAAAACACCTATAAGTCCTGATTATCGAGAGAAAAAAAAGGGTACTTCTTTTATTAATCCTCAAGAAATTGATGTGATTGAAACTTTGTGTCACCATTTTAATAATCTTTGGGCTAATAAGGTGACTAATGGTGAACCAAAAAAAGAAATTGCCGTAATTACATTTTATGGCGCACAACTCAGAAAAATTGATGAAAGACTGCGTTCTGAATCATTTCCATATTTACAAATTCGTACTGGTACAGTTGACCGCTTTCAAGGTATGGAAAGACCTGTGGTGATTGTTAGTATGGTTCGCAACAATAAGGTTCAAGATGTGGGATTTGCTAAAAAGCCAGAACGGGTTAATGTAGCCTTTTCCCGCGCTCAAGAACTACTAATAATTGTAGGCTGTCACGAATTATTTACTGGTCAACGCGGAAAAGTTGGCAATATGTACTCTCAAGTTTCTCAAGTTATCCGTCATCAAGGAGGTTTGATTGATGTTTCTCGCATCTGCGGCTAAACCTATTGATGAAAATCTGAAAAGTTTAGTAGATAAAATTGAAGCACAAAGTTCTAGCTTATCAGTCTTAGCAGCACGTCAATTTCGATATAATCTCTACCAAACTCCTATAGAGTTAACTATTAAAGAAGCCCGCAATTTTAATCTACTTGAAGAGTTCATTATTCGAGCCGGAATTGAATTTGACACCCCAGCAACAGCAGATGAATTAGCATCTGTGCTTGGTCTTGATACTGTATTTATAACAAGTACGATTTCTACACTGCAATCATTACAAGTTATAGGAAATACCTCAGAAATTACTGTTACACCTGAAGGTCGTTTGTTTTATGAGAGGGGTTCTGTACCTCAACCACCATACGCAGTACAGATTTATGCTATTACCAGCCCTTTAGAAGAGAATATTATTTTTAAGTATGAACCATTGGATTTATTAGATAATGCCTTAATGTCACTGCCGAATTTAGCAGATTTTGTAACCATTGAACAAGAAAATAATGATGTTATCTCATTACCATTAGATGATCTACAGCAAAAGATTCAGGCTTCTAGTTTAGCTCTTCATGTTCCAGAACAGGGAAAAATTATTAATTCATGTACAATTAACTCACCGAGCCAAATAATTTGGAGAAAAATAGAAGTATTAGTAATTTTCGATGCCAATGATGATAAATTGAATATTCAAGTACGCAGTGGTAATAGAAGTTTAGAATCTGCAACAACCAAGCTACAATCACTTTTAGCTGAAGAGAGAATTTCGCTACAATCATTGTGTCGTTTGTCTGATGATATCATCAATTTTGAACGCGAAGTGACTCTTAAAAGAAAAAATGCTGAAATAGAAGCTAGAGTTGAAAAAATTAGACAAAAAGCACTAGACAATAAGACAGAAACAGATTCAAATACAGATAAATCAATAGAAAATGGTACAGCTATTCAATTAAGAGATAGACAGATTAATCAAGCTTTTTGGGAAGTATTAAAATCAGCAAAACGTCAAATTCTCATATATTCCCCTTGGGTCAGTGCTGCTGTTGTAGATGAAAAGTTTCTCAAGCTACTACAAGAATTAGTAAATCGCGGAGTTTGGATTTTAATTGGACATGGAATTGCACGACGACAAGAAGATGAAGACAGACCAATACCGCCAGAAGTAGAAGCAAAACTACAGGCGATAAAAACACCTGATGGTTTACCCGGTGTAAACATATTTTGGTTGGGAGACTCCCACGTTAAAGAAATAATAGTTGATCAAGAGATTCATCTATGTGGATCTCATAACTGGCTTTCCTACCGTGGTGACTACCTACCACGAGGGGAGTCAGTATATAAGGTGACAATTCCGAATCAAGTACAAGAAGCCTACGAGTTTTTGTCTCATCGCTTTCAAGACCACGCTCAAACATTATGGCAAAAAGCTTTACAAGTGCGTGATCCTCAGATGGCGATCAATTCTTTGTGCGTATGGGCTTCATTAGGTATGGAAGATTTAGCACTTAAACAGATCGAGGATAACAATTGCTTAGAACTTCTCCCAGTCTGGGAAAAGATTAAAGCCCAAGGTCAAAGAAGCGTGAGTACATATAAACACAATTAGACAGCGAATAAACTAGCAATTATCAAGCTTTAACTGATACTGGGCTTTTCCGTCGAGAAATGCAGGTGTTAAGTACCTGTGTTAGTGCTGGCTACCCCGTCGCCTGTGTCATTGGTGGCGGATACGCTGATGATATGCAGTCTTTAGTTTGGCGGCATTCCTTAGTACATCGTGCAGCTAGTGAGGTTTACCGTCAGTATAGGTTGTAATCTACTGCTATCTAAATCAGCATTTCATGAGAAGATATTAAACAGTAGTATTTAAAGAAGTTATCAGAATTCAAAATGCAATCAGTCGGGCATTCCTTCCCATCACTGATGGAAAATTACTCAACCTTGATTTTCTCTATCAATTATTTAATTATTTAATTAAATCAAAATTAGATAATTAATAAAAATTATCAATGAACCAGGGATATTATTCTTGACATTCATAATTTTATGTGTATGAGGTAACAAAGTCGTTAACCTCTGTTTAAAGTTTCATATTTTTTAACTTTAAATTAGCTCTGATAGTCGATGTAGACAACCGTCTAATTCGATACAATTTATAGGCTGGGAGAGCCGAGGAGAAAGCAGTGGTCTTATTAAAAGGCTTTGAAATTGAAATGTACACCGGCACGCCTCAAGGTGAAATCGTCGGTCTCTCGGATCAGATTGTGGCAGAGTTGGATGGGTTTGTGCGCGAACCAGATAGCCGCAATGTAGAATACACAACCAATCCATCAGAAAATTACGAAAATCTGTTATGCGCCTTGCTACGTCCCCGGCGCGAGTTGCGGAAATATCTGGAAAAATTGGGAGATTATACCCTCATTCCGGGAAGTACCTTATCTTTAGGTGGAAGCGATCGCTTTTTTCGTTCCGATCCCAGCAACCCATATCACGACTATATAGAAAATACTTACAACACCAAAGTAGTCACCGCTAGCGTTCATATCAATATAGGTATTGATGATCCAGAAGTGTTAATACGGGCTTGTCGCTTAATTCGTCTGGAAGCACCGCTATTTTTAGCCTTGAGTGCCTCATCTCCCTTCTTAGATGGCAAAGTTACAGGTTATCATTCCACCCGTTGGGCTACCTTCCCCCAAACACCCGCCTACGTTCCCCTATTTGAAAGTCACGCCCATCATATTGACTGGGTAGAACAGCAACTAGCAGCAGGAACAATGCAAAACGTGCGTCATTTGTGGGCGTCAGTCAGGCCAAATGGCGATCGCCGTCCCTACGATCTCAATCGTTTAGAATTGAGAATCTGTGATTTAGTCACAGATCCCATCGCCTTGCTAGCGATTACAGCCCTCTTGGAAGCGCGAATCTTGCAAATCATCGAAAATCCTGAAATTGAGCCGTTAACCCAAAGTATATTTTCTCCCGAAGAACTAATCACAATTACCACTCAGAACGAAATAGCGGCTGCTAGTGCGAGTCTAGATGCACAATTACAACACTGGCAAGATGGACGCAGCATCATCGCCAGAGATTGGATTGCTGAATTATATAAGGAAGTTTGGGCGATCGCTAAACAGCAAGGTTTTAGCTGTTTCCTCTCTCCCTTACACAAAATCCTGCGGGAAGGTAATGAAGCTCAACACTGGCTACAATTGCATGGAGTTGGTTTTGACTCCCAGCGAGTGATTAACCAAGCGATTACAGCTACCCGCGAACGGGAAATTGAACTACAAAACAAGTTGTGTTCGCCTCTAGTCGCATAGAGAGTTACCTGATTGCAGCGTGATTTTCCTGGGAATAGCAAAATTTTCAGGAAAATAAATCATCTTATTTAGTCATTAGTCATTAGTCATTAGTCATTAGTCATTAGTCATTAGTCATTAGTTTCTCTTCTCTGCTCCTCCGCTCCCCTGCTCCTCCGCTCCCCTGCTCCCCTGCTCCCCTGCTCCTCCACTCCCTATTCCCTGTTTCAACCTGATTTTTGCGTTTTAAAAATCTAATCAATAGGTACAGCTTGACAATTATTAACAAAACCTATGGTCAACCTCTGTCTATTGGTAGATTTTACATGGTAAAAATAGTTTTTTATACAAATAAAATTTCTCAGAAAAATGCCGCAGGTAGTTTTAGTTAATCCGCAAATCCCCCCAAATACAGGTAATATTGCCCGTACTTGTGCTGCTACAGATACAGAGTTACATCTAGTCGGGCCATTGGGATTTGAAATTAGCGATCGCTACCTCAAAAGAGCCGGTTTAGATTATTGGCCTTACGTCAAACTGCACTATCACAAATCGCTAGAAGCCTTTCAAAACGTACGTCAAGAGCGCGGTGGCAGATGGTTAGGATTTTCTGTAAGAGGCAGTCATAACTATGTTGACTACCAATATCAAGACGATGACTGGTTACTGTTTGGTAGTGAAACTGCTGGCTTATCACCAGAAGTTCTCTCAGCTTGTGATACCACCTTATACATTCCTATGGCTCAACCAGGGGTTCGCAGTTTGAACCTTTCCGTCAGTGTGGCTATAGGTTTGTTTGAAGCTCGTCGTCAGTTAGGTTATTTACTGTAATAGTTAAACATATTTTGCTTAAGTAGAGTTACTTGTGCAAAATATATATTTTCGTTACAAAATCAGGCTGATTGAAAAATCAACTTCTAAAATCAAGAATCAATTTAAGTAACTCTTAATACTGAAATTGATAGTGTCAAACGTAATTATACGTAAAAAGCCACAAATGTTGAGGTGGGTTGATATAAGAAATCTGTATATCAAATTCCATCCGATCTCGAATTTGAATGATAGATTTTGATGAATTCAAATTGTCTGATTTCAGGAACCAAAAACTTGAAAACCCTTTCTTATGAAGCATTTGAACTATTGTGGTGGGATAGCTGTCTCTGGGAAGCTAAAAAAATGTTGAGAGTTTGTACGGTTGCCTTTTAGGGAATAATCAACTTAAAGTCTCGTGTTGGGAAGACGGATCAGGGAAAAAAACCTTGAAGATATCTACAGCAAGGGACATCTCTTTTCCAGAAGTCGTAACCAAACAACTGCTCTTGGCGTGACAATGTACCGGACATAATGTTGAGGTATTTTTCAGTCACACCACAAGCAGCAACACAGGCAAAGACAACTGTAAACAGCAAACTGTTAAAGGATGTGAGGAGCGAAACAGACAGGTAAGCAGAGCAAGTTTAAGTTTTGCTAACAGATGTGAACTTGTCTAAATCAGAGAAGCAGGATAAATTTTGCATAAGCAACTCTGGTGAATGTAATTTTGGGATATCGTGTGATGTGAACAAAATTATGGACAAGTATCAGGCTGGAAAATTGAGGTCAGTTAAGCGCTAGTGATCATAGGAGGTCGTCTTTGAAACGAGCATTGAAAAAAAGAGAAAAGGCTGTGCTGAAAAATACCCCTAGCAGCGATGATGCCCCGGCAGATCAGTTAAACATATCCAATAGTAAAATGATCCGTCGAGCGCAAACACAAGCCGCGATGATTGGCTTGGCCATCTCAATGGGAGCAACTGGTCTCTTGGTGACTCGGCAAGGCGATCAAGCCCAAGCAGCAGCCCCAGTAGGCAGCCAAAAAGCCGCCTCAACTATTTCTGCTGACTCTGATCAAGAAGTGAAATTTGCTGCCAGCAAGCTGGGCAACCCCATAGTTATCTCAGCAAGCGTGCCAGATAATCAGGTGATAGTAGAACCAACAGCAATTTCACAGGTGCCTGGGCTTGAAGCCAAATGGCAAGTTCTGGCAAGTGGAATGTCTGTACAGGCTGCTACCGCAGAGAACTTTTCCCCAAACACTGCCAAGCAAGAGCCATCTCCATCGGCGCAGACAGAGACTACAGCCGCCAAAGAGTCTGGAGAGCCACTTGCTAATGCTAATAGTGTGATTGTTGATCAAACTAAAACAATAAAAACAGAACCACAAACAGAAGTAGCCAATAGCACATCTGCCAGTGGCGAAATGAATGCTAAACTTAAGGCCCAGCAAGAATTTGCGCTCAATCGTTTACAAGAAAAATCGAACCGTTTAAGAAAAAGTCTGGCGGAGTTGCGGTCTGAGGAGTCCAAAGATTTATCAAAAACTACTACGCAGTTAACACAGCCTACAACTGTAGCAAATCAAATGCCGCCCCTCAGCACAAGTGGCACAGTGATCGAACAGTCAGCAAATGTGACTGCTGGTAGCCCAAACAATCTGGTATCAAGTTTAAAACAGCCGCAGGCAATTAATATCCCAGTGCAGCCAGCAGCGACAACTGCACCAGTGACATCAACAATTCCTGCGTCATCCCAGCAGAAAACCTATAACGTTAAACCTGGAGATACATTAGCGGCGATCGCGAAAAGACACAATATTTCCATCTCCGAATTAATTCAAGCAAATAGTCTGAGCAATCCTAATCAGCTGCAAATCAGTCAGAAAATTGTCATTCCTGCGGCTCCAGTCAACAGAGGGATTACCATTGAAACACCAGTGGTGGTTAATTCCCCTAGCCTAGAGTATGGCAATAATCCCGACAGAGCTACTTTTCCAGTCAGCATTGCTGGTGTTAACCGCAACTCAACCACTGGAGAAACATCAGTCATAGCGGATAACAGCAGAATCATCGTCCCGACACCAGCAACTAACAACAGCCCCACCCAAGCAGATGATGATCTAGTTGCGCCAGAAACAGCAGCTGATAATGCTGATAATGATAATATTGACGCTCAAGGCATGGGTGGAGAGACTCCAGTTCCATCAGATGTGGTGGCAACACAGCAGCGCAAACAACCAGCTAATCAAACAGCCACAGCCAAAAGCGATCCACGCCTCCAGAGCTTACAAGCAGAAATTCAGAGATTACAACAAAAATACCGCGCTCAAAAATCTGGAAATACTGCTATCCCAGAAGCTACCACTGAAAGCGAAAATGCTGCTGTAGCAATTCCCGTAGCTACTCCCAATAGCGTGACAGCATCTCAACCCAGAGCTAACCGCAAAAATTTAGCTATACCGATTGCTGTTCCCAGCCCACTTACACCGAGCTACGCAAATCAACCCGAACCCGTTAAGCCAGAATTTCGTGCGATTCGTCCTCTGAATAATGAGCCGATTAACCCGGAGTTCTTGTCTAACAATGGAGCTAGTCAGTTGAATTCCTCCCGCAACACACCGAGTCAACGGCTAGCAACACCTCCTACTGGTATCAATGCCAACGATTCTTTAGGACGGATGCGGGGAACAACTGTATCTCCCACCAAGCTGCCACCATTGGCAGCAGTAGACCAGTATTTACCACAACCAATTGACCAGGCAACACCACCTCCTTCCAACTCTTCCGTAGCCTATATTTGGCCGGCAAAAGGTGTACTCACCTCCGGTTATGGTTGGCGGTGGGGAAGAATGCACAGAGGAATTGATATTGCCAACGCCGTTGGTACACCAATTTATGCGTCTGCTGATGGCGTAGTCGAAAAAGCTGGCTGGAATAGAGGAGGATACGGTATTCTCGTAGATATCCGCCATCCTGATGGTAGCTTAACTCGTTATGCTCACAACAGCAGGGTCTTGGTACGAATAGGTCAACAAGTCCGCCAAGGTCAGCAAATTGCTGACATGGGTAACACTGGTTTCAGCACCGGCCCCCACAGTCACTTTGAAATTCATCCGTCAGGTAAGGGAGCAGTTAACCCCATCGCTATGCTACCCAGCCGTGGCCGCGTGTAGGTAGTATCTGGTTTGAATTTAATTACTTGATTGAGAAGAGGGAGTTGTACTCCCTCTTCTGCTTTTTCCTAATTTTGCCAAAATCCCCACCTTCATCGGGCGGGGATGGTGCTTCGGGCCAATCAAATGGTTTAATGTCCGTTGTCAGTTGATTTGGGGGTGGAATCGTCGTCTCACCCGCATTCATCCCACACCAGAGTTTCTGGGCGGGACTGTATGCGAACGCCCTAGGACTTAGGGCTGCTGATTTAGCTAAAAACCAGGCAATTCTAAACCACTGGTGAGTTCTTCCATGCGTTCCCGCATAGTTGCTGTAGACTTTTCATAGGCATTTTTCATCGCCACTGTCACTAGGTCAGAAAGCATATCTGCACCTTGTGCTAGTGCATCCGGGGAGATTTCCACACGTTTGGGTTCTTGGTTGCCACTGACAATTACCTTCACCAGTCCACCACCAGACTCGCCCTGAATTTCCATTTGCTCCAATTCTTCTTGAAGTCGCTTTGCGCCTTCTTGAACTTGTTGTGCTTTCTTAAATGCTTCGGCTAGTTCTTTCATTTTTCCTAAGCCAAAGCCAAATCCTTGTCCTTTTCCTGTCATAACTGATTGTCCGCTTGTGCTTTGAATAACAAATCAAATTCAATTATAGAGGTGGTCGGTAATTTGCCTATTTTTTTACCAAAAAAATGGGTTTGAGGTTCCCCGCACTTCTAGGACGGGGAGTATGTCAATAATAATTAGTAGAGGACGGGGACTGGAGACTGGGGACTGGAAATGAAGATTTATCCTCTGCCCCTGAAGTTCCCCTACTTCTTGTCTTTATCCCCTAGCCTTTAGCCTCTAGTCTCTCATCAAGCTGCTTGGAATTCACCAATCATTTTGACTTCTGGTTCTAAGCATATTGACCAGCGTTCCTGCACTTCATACTGGATATAGCGAATGAGATCAAAAATATCGCTAGCTTTTGCTCCTCCACGATTAACAATAAAATTGGCATGGAGATGGGCGACTTGTGCGCCACCAATTTGATAGCCTTTTAAACCTGTTTGTTCGATTAACCACCCGGCTGCATAAGGTTTAGGATTGCGGAATACACTACCACAACTGGGGAAGTTGTAGGGTTGGGTACTCAGACGACGTTGTTTGTGTTGCTTGGTGAGGGCTGTAACTTGGGCAGGATCGGCTCCTGGTTGGAGTTGGAAGGTGGCTTGAGTCACGACGCGATCGCCACCTTGCAATAATGATGTCCGGTAGCTATAGCCTAACTCCGCCGGGGTGAGAGTTTCTACTGTCCCATCTGGGGATAGTACCTCAGCACTCACTAACATCTCTGCGATACAGCTATTGTGTGCGCCAGCATTCATTACCACGGTACCGCCCACGGTTCCGGGAATACCCACAGCCCACTCTAACCCCTGCCATCCTAGTTGGGCGGCTGCCCATGCCAAACTCGGTATTGATTCTCCAGCCGCCACAGTTAATTGACCTGTATGCTGATCAAAGTGACTGTAGCGCAGATGGCGAGTCCCAATCACTAAGCCTGGGATACCGCGATCGCTTACCAACAGATTTGAACCTGCGCCTAGGGTTGTCACTCTTAAGTTATTTGCTTGTGCATACTTGATGCTGGCTTGCAATTCCTCTAGGTTGCGTGGAGCAACGTACCATTCAGCTGCTCCCCCCACCCGATAAGAAGTATACGCAGATAATAAAGTTTGAGATTTAATCTCGCAATTAGTACCCGGTAAGTAAATGATTTGACGTTCAACTAAACTCTTGTTTTCCTGTTTTTCTACTGTCGATGCAGGAGATGAGCAGGTGTTTCCATCTGCCTGGTAAATTTTCATATTTACATCAATTATTTGTGCATTTTTTACATTTATCTGCCGTAGAAGCACAGCAATCGAGTTAATAGATAAAACCCTTGTGCAAGAAACGTTGTTGTGTCATACCAACCGCTTTATGATGTGGCTGTTGCAAGCTCACAAAGTGTGGTGATCATCTCAGGAATTACCTGATTTAAATTCCCCGCGCCCAAAAATAGTGCCAAGTCTCCACGGTGCAGATTCTCCAAGAGAAACTCACACACTGAAGACAAAGTTGGTTGATATACTACCTGTGGATGTTCTTGAGCAATTGCTGCTGCCAATTGTTCTCCACTGATTTGTCCCAAATTTGGTTCGCCTGCACTGTAAATATCAGTTAGCACCACCAAATCAGCATGGGTGAAAGACTGAGCAAATTCTTCTAAAAACGCTAATGTGCGACTATAACGATGGGGTTGAAAGATAGCAACGACTCTTTGCCCTGGCCTAGCTTGCAGCCTGGCAGCAGCTAGCGTCGCCCGCAGTTCACTAGGATGATGTGCATAATCATCTATGAAAGTGATACCATTCACTTCACCGCGAAACTCAAAGCGTCGTCTAGCACCTTCAAAGGTGGCGATGCCTTTGGCGATTTCACCAAATTCTAAACCCAAGTGGCGGCCTACTGCCACTGCTGCTAGAGCATTACTTAGGTTATGACGACTGAGTAATTTTAACTTCAACACGCCTAAAGCTTTACCTTTTTCCCATACTAGGGCGGTAGTACCATCAGCACGATAATCGATGTTAGTGACGGTATAATCAGCGTTGGTGTCTGGATGTAAGCTATAGGTGATTGTGGGTTTGAGGCGATCGCCGGAGGCGTTGCGTAGCAAATCGCGCACTGTAGCACAATCAATACTGCCAATTAAGGTTTTGCAACCTTGGGCAAATTTTTGGAAGATATCAACTACTTCCTCTAATGTGTCGTAGTGGTCAGGATGATCTAATTCAATATTAGTAATTACGCCGATTTCAGGTGCGTGCTTGACTAAAGAACCATCAGATTCATCGGCTTCAGCCACTAAATAGGGGCTGTTTCCTAAACGAGCATTGCCTTCCCAAGCATTTACCTCACCACCTACAATAATTGTCGGATCTACACCAGCTTCTAGTAACATATAACCAATCATGCTACTGGTTGTAGTCTTACCGTGTGTTCCGGCTACAGCAATGCTATGGTGATCAGCTATCAAAGCTGCTAGTACATCGGAACGATGTAAAATTGGACAACCTAATTCCAGTGCGGCTTTGTATTCTAAATTTTGAGAGTTAATTGCTGTTGAACAAATGACTTGAGGTAGTTTTGTCTTATCAGTAGGAACAAATTCTTGTGCTTTTAATTCTACTGCATTAGGCTCTCTCTGGGGATGAAAAAATTCCAGATTCCTAGCCTCTTGTCTACTAAAAATATGTGCTCCGATAGATTCCAACTTCCGAGTAATATGATTTGGTCTTAGATCAGAACCTGATACTGGCAATTTACGTTTTGCCAGGATGTATGCCAGAGCAGACATACCAATCCCACCAATTCCTATAAAATGAAATGGTCTACCGCTAAAATCTACCGTATTACTCATTGATAACTCCTCTTAAACACCACACCAACATCACAAATGACACGCGTATCATAACAGGATTTTGTTTTTTACCGTAACTACTTCCTATATCAAGTTCCACTTTGATATTCTCGGAAATTGTTACTGAGGTTTCGTTGATTGAGAATGATTTTACCTTGGTTGCAGGTTTTTGCTATTTCTAAACTGTTTTTATGATTATTCAGGAACTTTCCCTGACATCGGGAAAGAAATCCTTGTAACTTGAAATACATATTGGGAAATTCCTCACTGGTGTTTGCTACATTAGTATATTTATTCGTAGCTAAGTCGCTTGATATTTTTCATCAAGCCAAGGCATGAATTGATTAAAAGATCATTGGCGGTGAAAATGATTCTCAGTAGCATCATCTCAAGGCATAACTAGATGCAGCAACTGGCGATTTTTGGAGGCACATTTGACCCAATTCACTTGGGACACCTGCTTATAGCCGAGACAGCTTTGCATCAAGTACCTATAGAACAGGTAATTTGGGTGCCTTCACACCATCCCCCTCACAAAACAGCAGCTTTGTTTGAGCATCGGTTAGCAATGCTGCAATTAGCTACACAAGCTAACTCTGGATTTACCGTTTCACAGATAGAGACAAAACGCTCAGGAAATTCCTATGCCATCGACACATTAATCGATTTATATGCGTCTTATCCCAATAGTGATTGGTATTGGATAGTGGGATTGGATACCTTCCAAACCTTGCCACGTTGGTATCGTGGACGAGAAATAGCTCAAATGTGTAATTGGTTAATCGCACCCCGACTCCTAGGTGGTGAGAATATAGCTCAAAGTGAGTTAATATGCAAGCAAGTGAAAGAACAACTACAAGAGCAGTCAGTTACTATTCACTGGCAACTATTGAATACACCCTTAGTAGGAATTTCGTCAAGTTTAATTCGGAAATTTTCTGGCGAGGGCAGGTCAATTCGTTATTTAGTTCCTGAAGAGGTGAGATCCTACATCGATGATCACAACCTCTACAAGAGATAAATCTGAAATAAAATATGTTTTTTTTTATGGATCTAACACTTTATGGTTATAAATACTCTCCCCCTTTGCGATATGATTGGGGTCAAAGATATCAACTTATAGGCATAAATACAGAGGGCAAGACACTGTGATTAGAGTCGCAATCAACGGTTTCGGGCGTATCGGACGTAACTTTGCACGTTGCTGGCTAGGTCGGGAAAATAGCAATATCGACCTTGTAGCTGTTAATGACACATCAGATCCTAGAACTAATGCTCACCTCCTGAAGTATGACTCCATGCTTGGGAAGTTAAAGGATGTTGACATTACTGCCGATGACAACTCTATCATCGTTAACGGTAAGACCATTAAATGCGTATCTGATCGTAATCCAGAAAACTTGCCCTGGAAAGAATGGGAAATTGACCTGATTATCGAAGCAACAGGCGTATTTACCAGCAAGGAAGGAGCGTTAAAGCACGTTAATGCTGGAGCTAAAAAGGTGCTGATCACTGCCCCTGGTAAAAATGAAGATGGTACATTTGTGATCGGTGTGAATCATCACGAGTATGACCACAACGTACACCACATTATCAGCAATGCCAGCTGTACAACTAACTGTTTGGCTCCCATTGCTAAGGTGTTGCATGAGAAATTCGGCATCATCAAAGGTACGATGACTACCACCCACAGCTACACCGGTGATCAACGTTTATTAGACGCTTCTCACCGTGATGTACGCCGTGCAAGAGCAGCAGCTATTAACATTGTCCCCACCTCCACTGGTGCGGCGAAGGCTGTAGCATTAGTGATTCCAGAACTTAAAGGTAAGTTGAATGGTGTGGCTTTACGCGTACCCACTCCGAACGTCTCAATGGTAGATTTCGTCATTCAGGTTGAGAAGCGTACTATTACCGAAGAAGTCAACCAAGCCCTCAAAGATGCTGCTGAAGGGCCTCTCAAAGGCATTTTGGACTACAGCGAACTACCCTTGGTATCTTCTGATTATCAAGGTAGTGATGCTTCCTCTATCGTTGATGCTAACTTGACTTTGGTTATGGATAATGACCTAGTTAAAGTTATGGCTTGGTATGACAACGAGTGGGGTTATAGCCAACGGGTTCTGGACTTGGCTGAACTTGTAGCTGAAAAATGGGTTTAATTAGTCATTAGTCATTAGTCCTTAGTCATTAGTCATGAGTCATCTACTTAAGCAGATGGGTTTCAGTTTAGACTCTAGACTATTGACACTGGACTATTGACACTGGACTCTAGACTATCAAAATATAGTGGGAGCGTGAGAAACCCTGCCTTTTAAGGAGGGGATGTAGCTTGCTTCCTCGCAGGGGTAACTCAACAGGTTTTAACCTGTTGTTTTAATACTAGATTTCTGGTAAAATCTCGCTCATGATGTTGGCGAAAACCCCATAACAAAAAACATCATCAGTTAATTAAAAGTAGCCGCACAGCCAAGTAATTGGTCGAGGCGGGTAGGACTGTTTGAGCCAGTCAAAGCCCCTTTGGGGCAGAACAAACATTGCGTAACCTGCTTATAGCAGGTGCAGCCATATCAGTTCAGAATCCTGGTTTTTCAAAGCCAGGAGAGTTCAATACAGGGCTTACGCAACTGGCATATTAGTAGGGTGCGTCAGATATCAAAAATACGTTTATTGACAGTATTTAAACGGTCTGAAGCACCCTACAAGACATCTGTAATGTGACACTTGTGTAAGTCCTAATATTAGCTAAAGTGCTGAAATCCCTGGCTGAGACTGAGAACTTGGTCAGGGATTTTGCTATTTTGATGGTGCAATATAACTTGGGGATGAGATGTAATAGTCCCTACAATGGTGGCACCTTTACCTAATTGCTGTACCAAAATATCTGCTGCTGCTTTTGGTAAACACAGCACTAATTCAAAGTCTTCACCACCATAGAGTGCATATTCTAAAGATTTCTCGGTTGTTAACCAATTTTCAAATGCTGTGGGTAGAGGTATTTGTTCGCTGACTAAAACAGCACCAACTCGACTGGCGCGACAGATTTGTAAAACTGCATCTGCTAAACCATCACTGCTATCCATCCCAGCCACGGAAATGGGGAACAGGGGATGGGATTCTAAGATTTGCCAGAGGATGGGTAAGACATCTAATCGCGGCTGAGGACGCTGGTGTGCGGTGATTAAAGCCGTCTTTTGCTCTAGGGTGAGGGTTTTACCTATTTCGGGGTGTAAGAGTAGTTGTAAGCCCGCGTGGGAGGCTCCATGAACACCTGTGACTACAATTGCATCCCCGACTTGAGCGGCAGAACGACGGATAATTTTATCAGGTTGGGCTTGTCCAAAGGCGGTAATGGAGATGCTGGTGACAGGCGATCGCACCACATCCCCGCCGACAATTGGGGTATGGTGTTTTTCCAGGCATTCTGTCATTCCCTGGTATAAACTTTCAACCCAAGTGACGCTTAAATCCCCAGGTAGTCCCAGTCCAACGGTGATTCCCAAGGGAATAGCACCCATTGCCGCCAAATCTGATAAATTAGCAGCCGCAGCCCGCCACCCGGCATCTGCGGGGGAAGTGGTGACATGACTAAAATGCACACCATCCACCAGCATATCGGTTGTGACGACTAAAGATTGCTCTGGGGCTGTCACCAATACCGCCGCATCATCGCCAATAATTTCTGGAGGGCAGAAACGTTGTAATCTTTCTAAAAGTCCTTGTTCGCCAATATCTTGAACTTTAGTCATTAGTCATTAGTCATTAGTCATTAGTCAACCGTCAACACTCAACAGCCCCTCAGTTTAAAATCAGGGTATTGTTTAGGGATTTGTTGGGATGGTCGCAATACCAGTACAAAATCTCACATTTAAAGAATACTTAACTTATGATGATGGCAGTGGTTTTCATTATGAACTGGTGGATGGCAGGCTGGAATTAATGAACCCCCCTACAATTGAACATTTTTTGATTGCTAAATTCCTTGAGCAATTTTTGGATGCAGAAATCAAACGCTTAAATTTACCTTGGTTAACTTTTCGGGAAGCTGGGGTGAGGACGGGCAGAAATAAATCTAGGTTGACTGATTTGTGTGTGGTAACACAGGAGCAAGCTAGAGAATTGCTCAAGGTTTCAGCCGTGTTTGAGACACCGCCATTAATGATTGTAGAGGTGGTGAGTCCAGATTCCATCAAGCGGGACTATCGTTATAAGCGTTCGGAATATGCCGCTTTGGAAGTGCCGGAATATTGGATTGTAGACCCGTTAGAAGGGAAGATTTCTGTACTGTTCTTAGAAGAAGGGTTATATGAGGAGAGAGTATTTACTGGTAACGAGCAAATTGGATCACGGAAGTTTGGAGAAATAGCGATCGCTGTTGAGCAGGTGTTAGCATCTGGGAGTTTGGGTTAAATGAAAAAAATTTGGTCGTGTTTGTAGTAAGCACTTTAGTGCTGATCAACTAAAGTGCTTACTACAAACTTGATGTATTTATGCGTTTTGGGGTTGAACTAAGTTTTCTATACCCTGAACTACGGAGGCTGATTCGATTTTGTCACCAGCTTTGAGTTTATCTAAAATCTCTTTGCCTTCGATGAGATAGCCAAAAACTGAGTAACGTCCATCTAGTAAGTTACGTCCGGCTGGGGTAAGTTCTGGTTCAAACAAGAAAAAGAAAACTTGGGAAGAACCGCCATTAACTTGGCTTTCGGGACGAGCCATAGCTAATGCACCAAAGGAGGAGAAGGGTAATACTGGCATATCCAAATAACGACCAGCTTGTTCTAGGGTAATACCATAGGTTGGTTTTTCATCGCCTTCTACCAGGATTTCTAGGGGAATGGCGCGATATTTACCTGTTTTGGGGTCAATAAAACCTTGTTCTTTTCCTGGTGGATCTCCAGTTTGTAGGACGTAAGATTCTTCTGAACGGGTAAATTCTAAACCGTTATAAAAACCACGTTGCACTAAATCGACAAAGTTACCAGCTGTGACAGGCGCGCTGTAACCATCCACTACTAAAGTTAAATCACCTTTGTTGGTTTTAATGGCGATGGTGGCGCGTCCTTGAAGTTGGGGAAGGTTACTGTACTCTTCGGGAACTTCAAAGGGGAATTCCTTCACCATTGATTCTTCTAATAGAGATACCAAATCCAGTAGTTTGGCTCTCTCTTGCAGAATTTGTTCTTTATCTTTGACTTGCGCCAATTCTTGGCTTTTTTCCACACCAGACTTCAAGTCATTAATCCAAGCTTCGGCTTGAGGTTGGCGTTCTTCCGGAACGCTTGCTAGGATTTGTGAAGGTTTATCAAGAACGCGGGATGCTTTACTTAGGTCTTTAGAGACAGCACCCCAGCGTCGGTTGGCTCGCAGTTGGTTAGAAATATCTTCTAGACTGGCTTGCAGTTCACGCACTGGTTTATTGTCTATCGGGAGTGCATAACGCAATAAAGCTTTGCCGTCAGTGATTGCATTTCCAGATGGCAGGGCGGCGTTACTGGAAGGAGTCCAGCCAGCTGTATTTATGCCTAAAAATATTGTTACCAACAGTATGACGGTGAGGCTGTTCTTCAGCCAGGATTTTAATAAATTAAACATGGGACGGCTCAAATGCAGCATCAAATTGTTGACTAGGCGTAACCCATCAATCATCTTCCCACAGTACGAGTCTTGAAGAGTTAGGAAATCGGGACTGGGGAGTGGGAAAGCAGGGGGGGCAGGGGAGCGGAGGGAGCGGAGGAAGCGGAGGAGAGAAACTAATGACTAATGACTAATGACTAATGACTAATTACCTAATTACCGCCCTGGAAGGGTACAATAAATGCCGATTGTCTTCCACGATTTAAAAGCTTCATGATTTCTAGTAACGATTTTCGACCCGGTGTATCCATTGTCTTAGATGGGTCTGTATGGCGAGTGATAGATTTTCTACACGTTAAGCCTGGTAAGGGTTCTGCTTTTGTCAGGACGACTATTAAAAATGTTCAAACTGGGAAGGTTTTAGAAAGAACTTTCCGGGCTGGGGAAACTGTACCACAAGCTACTCTGGAAAAAATCACGATGCAGCATACCTATAAAGAAGGCGATGAGTTTGTCTTTATGGATATGGAAAGCTATGAAGAGGGTAGATTGAGTGCTGCACAAATTGGCGATCGCGTCAAATACCTCAAGGAAGGTATGGAGGTGAACGTCATTCGTTGGGGCGAACAGGTGCTAGAAGTGGAACTACCCAACTCTGTAGTTTTGGAAGTGACTCAAACAGATCCAGGTGTGAAAGGTGACACTGCTACAGGTGGTACTAAACCTGCGACTGTGGAAACTGGGGCTACAGTCATGGTTCCTTTGTTTATTTCTCAAGGGGAACGTATCAAGATTGATACCCGTGATGATAAATATTTAGGCAGGGAATAAATTGTACTCATTTCTGAGTCAATCCCGATTTCAATCCCTCTAGGGGGATTAAATCCCTGCCAAACTTTAAGATTCTTAATTTACGGACAGGTCGAGGTAAGAAAAACTGTGCCATTGGACTTTAATGAAATCCGTCAACTGCTGGCAACTATTGCACAAACAGATATTGCAGAAGTCACGCTCAAAAGTGATGACTTTGAACTAACGGTACGCAAAGCTGTTAGTGTCAGTAATCAAATTGTGTCGGTTAGTCAAGCAGGATTGGGCGGTGTGGTTGGTTCGGGTTTGCCACCGGTTGTAACCACTGCAACCCCAGCAGCACCAACTCCAGCACCGGAGGTGGTGAGCCGTGTTGATAGTGCGATCGCTAGTTCTAGCGCACAGCTAGGCGGCAATCCTCCGTCCACAAATGACCAAAAATTAGTAGAAGTGTCTTCCCCGATGGTAGGAACTTTTTATCGGGCTTCTGCACCAGGGGAAGCACCATTTGTAGAAGTGGGCGATCGCGTGCGTAAAGGGCAAACTGTCTGTATCATCGAAGCGATGAAGCTGATGAACGAAATTGAGGCTGAGGTTTCCGGGCAAGTCATGGAAATTCTCATCGAAAATGGTCAACCGGTAGAATATAACCAGCCTTTAATGAGAATTAACCCTGATTAAGTATTAATCTATATAACAAGTGAGTCATTACTCTTAATGAATCATTGTTAAACTTTAATTTCTGCGGGTTAATCCTGATGAAACAAGCGTTGCCTGTACCGCCAGAAGTGGTGCAACAAGTAGCCGAATACTTCAGCCTGTTAAGTGAGCCGATGCGCTTGCGCTTGTTGCACTTATTGCGGGATGAAGAAAAATGTGTACAAGAATTAGTCGAGGCAACACAGACTTCTCAGGCAAATGTGTCTAAACACCTGAAGGTAATGTGGCAAGCAGGTATTCTTAGCCGCCGCAGTGAAGGGACTTGTGCTTACTACCGGGTAGAAGACGAAATGATTTTTGAGTTATGTAATCGGGTTTGCGATCGCCTCGCCACAAGGTTAGAACAGCAAGCCCGTAACTTTAGGGTGCTAAGTGGTAAAAATTAAATCAAGGGACTGGGGACTGGGTATTGGGGACTGGGTATTGGGGACTGGGAAAGAATTTCTAACTCATCTCCCTTATCCGCCTCATCCCCCTCACTCCCCACTCCCGGTATAGCTAAAGCGGATAATCTTGTTTATAGCTTTCACGGGTGAGAGGCTGTTGTATTTCTACACCTTCACCACCTAAAACTTCTAATGGTTGACCGTTGACTTCAATGTACACTTTGGCATTGGGGTCTAATGTTGTGGCGGTATAAACTATTTGACCTACACGACCTACCATAGAGGCACTACCGCCACCACTGGTAAATTCTTCAGATAAATTAACGTGAACTTCGTTCTGATTTTCTACTTTTAACCCTAATAATTGAGTTCCTTGGGGAATAGTAGTCGAATTTGTGCCTTCTGTGGGGCCTGCTAACAAATTTTGGAAAGCTGTTTCTAAAACTTGATTTGGTTGTGCAGCAGCGACTTGAATGGGTTGGGGAACTAATTCAAAACTTTTTTCGGTGGCTTTCAACCAATAAACGTTAGCGGTTTGTTCGTTTCCTGGTTGTTGTGTGGTTGACTGTCCCGATTGTGGGATACGTTGAGTTGGTGTTGATGGGGTGGGAGTTTGGGTTGTATTTGCTGTCAACCAAGCCACACCACCGCCAACTGCTACAACTGCGGCTGATACAGCTGCAATTACGCCTGATGATATACGGTTTGATCCTTGTTGATTAGTCATAATTTAAAACCTTCCTGACTGATGGCTGATAGAGTGTTTATTGGTGAACAGCAGCCTGGTTGAAGACGATATTTATAAATAGAGAGTTTCCTAAAACTTTAAGGATAGCTAATTAGTTAAAATGCTGCACTGGCTGATCTGAGCAACTTTATTGTCAATTTTATAACTGCTACTTCTCATCCGTCACCTACCAAATTATGTAAATCTGTAAATCTGATTTACTGCTAAATTATGAACATTTTTAGGAATAATCCAGAAGAACGCAGAGAAAAACTGATGATTTATGACTCTGCGTCCTTCAGCTTTTAGTTTTTATTGCCTGTAGCTGTGGCAATCCATTGTTTTAGTGTAGTAATAACCTCCTCAATGGGAATTTCTTGAGATTGACGAGTGGCTCTTTCTACTACTTCAACTTTGCCGTTGTTAATTGCTCGTCCTGTGACAATTCTATAAGGTATGCCGATTAAATCAGCATCTTTGAATTTTACTCCGGCGCGTTCATTGCGGTCATCTAATAATGTTTCTACTCCTGATTGATTCAGTTCGGTGTAAAGTTTTTCCGCAATTTCTACTTGTTGAGCGTCATTAATGTTAGGAATTGTCACAATGGCATGATAAGGCGCGATCGCTACAGGCCAAATTATGCCATCTTTATCGTAAGATTGCTCTACGGCTGACTGTGCCAAACGAGATACACCCACACCATAACAACCCATAACTAAAGGTTTTTCTTCACCCTGTTCATTAGTATAGGTTGCGCCCATTGCTTGGGAGTATTTTATGCCTAATTGGAAGATATGACCAACTTCTATACCTCTGGCACTTTTTAAGATTTGTTGCGAGTCATGCAGGGCGCGATCGCCTGGTCTAGCTTTGCGGACATCTACTATACTTGTTGATAGTTGAAATTGCTCACCCCAATTCGCACCAACAACGTGATAACCAGTTTCATTCGCTCCAGTAATGAAGTTTTTTAACTCAACGGCAGTTTGATCAACTAACCGGACAAATTTTGGATGAATTTGTTTGTTGCTGGCGATATAATCATCAGCAATATCAGGAGCAATGTAACCTAAAGGTAAAGATTTCGCCGCCCAAGCTTGTTGAGTTTCCGCACTGGGAACACTTAAAGATAGTATTGTTTTTGCACCGTAATTAGTAGCTAATTTCGTCAATTCGTTCTGTAATTTGACTTCATTAACTTCCTGATCACCGCGAATACTTACCAGTACCAAAACCGTCAGACCATTATCATATACTGTTTGATAAAGGACGTTTTTCACGACTTGAGTCGGAGAAGCGTTGAGAAATTTACAAACTGTTTCGATGGTGTCTGTTCCTGGTGTTTCCCGCTTTGCAAAAGTGGTAAATTGGGAAGGTTCAGCATCCGCAGGTAAGGAAACGGCTTTTTCCACGTTAGCGGCGTACTTACCATCATCGGTGTAGAGAACTTCATCTTCTCCCGCTTCCGCCAATACCATAAATTCTGTCGAACCAGAACCACCGATAGCACCAGAGTCAGCTTCTACGGGACGAAAAGCTAAACCTGCCCGTCGCAGCATATTGCTGTAGGCTTGATACATATCTTGATAGGTTTTTTTCAGGCTGTCTTCATCGGCGTGAAAAGAGTAGCCATCCTTCATGATAAATTCTCGACCACGCATTAAACCGAAGCGGGGACGAATTTCATCACGGAATTTAGTTTGAATTTGGTAGAGATGCTGGGGTAGCTGACGATAAGAGCGAATCATATCACGAGCGATCGCTGTAATCACTTCCTCATGAGTCGGCCCTAACCCTAATTGTTGCTCACGGCGGTCAATTAGGGAAAACATAATTCCTTCAGCTTTGGTGTAAGTATCCCAACGTCCCGACTCCTTCCATAAATCAGAGGGTTGGAGTTGGGGAAGTAAACATTCCTGTGCGCCTGTGGCGTTCATTTCTTCCCGCACAATTTGAGAAACCTTTTGCAGTACGCGCCACATCAAAGGCATATAAGCATAAATACCGCCACCGATGCGACGAATGTAACCAGCACGTAGTAATAACTTATGGCTAGGAATCTCCGCATCAGCCGGATCATCCCGTAGGGTGACGAATAACATTTGTGACAGTCGCATCGTTTATTCTTTAACTCCTGATTGCAAAATCGCTAATTTCTGTATCAACTTCAGTACGAAATATCGACCATGAAGTATGAAGTACAAAGTATAGGTTATTATTTATTGTCTCAATTAAGGGTGTAAGGGTGTAAGGGTGTACGGGTGCAGGGGAGAATTACTATTCACTAATACCCAATACCCCATTCCCAGTCCCCAATACCCAGTCCCCAGTCCCTATGATTTACCAAGCACAACCACCTTTAGAATTTATCCCTCCGGCGTTTAATCCTTTATTGTTGCGATGTGTTCACCTGTTGTTACCAACGTGGATACGCACTCAAACTGCTATTAACCAAATTGAAGCTGATAATGTCAAGGTTTTAGCACATTTATATCATCAGTTTCAAATGGGGAAAATCCGCTTTTTGTTAGCGTTTCGCCATCCTAAAACTGACGATCCTTTTGCTTTGGTGTATTTGCTGTCTCAACTTCTGCCGAGGGTAGCACAACAGCAGGGTGTACCATTAAAAGCTCCAATTCATGCTCATTTTATCTACGATCGCGGTATTCCTCTGTGGGCGGGTGACTACGTTGGTTGGCTTGCGTCAAAATTGGGTGGGACTCCGATACAACGGGGTAAAGCTGACTGGACTGGGTTACGTTCCGCACGGGATTTGTTTGTTAATGGAAAGTTTCCGATGGCTGCTGCACCAGAAGGTGCGACTAATGGACTTTCAGAAATCATCAGCCCGATAGAACCTGGAATAGCTCAAATGGGTTTTTGGTGTGCTGAGGATTTGCAAAAGGCTGGACGCACGGAGCAGGTTTTAATTGTACCAGTTGGGATTAAATATAGTTATGTTGATGCACCTTGGGATGCGATCGCTCAACTTTTAGATGATTTAGCTGAGGCTAGCGGTTTACCTGTAGATACAAGCGCAAGTAGGCAGACACCAGATTTACAGTCACTTTATCCCAGGTTGTTGACTTTAGCTGAACATTTGTTGTCTTTGATGGAACAGTTTTACACGCGCTTTTATCATCAAAAGCTGACACCAGTTACGGAGGAAGTGAGCGATCGCAATCAAGCGTTAGCATTAAGATTACAAGCGTTGTTAAATGCGGCGTTAGAAATAGCCGAGCAATATTTTAATTTACAACCAAAGGGAGAATTGAGCGATCGCTGTCGGCGGGTAGAGCAAGCTGGCTGGAATTATATATTTAGAGAAGAGTATAAGGATATTAAAGGATTATCTGCGGTTGAGAGAGCATTAGGCGATCGCGTGGCGGAAGAAGCGAATGCTAGAATATGGCACATGAGATTAGTAGAAAGTTTCGTGGCGGTTTCTGGTAACTACATCCGCGAAAAACCGACAGTAGAAAGATTTGCGGAAACAGTTTTAATTTTATCCAAGATGATTGCTCAAATTAAAGGGGATAAAGCTTTTCATAGTTCGCCATTGGGTAAACAAAGGGTAAAACTAACGATTGGTGAACCGTTATCTGTATCGGAACGTTACCCAGATTATCAAAAAAGTCGCTTAGGTGCGAGACAAGCTGTGGCTGACTTGACGAATGATTTACAACAAGCGTTGGAAAATTTGATTTAATTCTAGTTCGTAGTAAGGACTTTAGTCCTCACAATCCCTGCTACTCAGCAACTAATATCCTCAAAAAATATTTGAAAAGTATTGTTATTAACATCAAAGTTTTTCAAACCTAACCCCCCTAGCCCCCCTTCCCTACAAGGGAATGGGGGAATTATGTAAAGACATTTCATGAAACATCTCTACATTTCCTTGTCAAACATCATCTAACCAGGAAATACCTTAGACAAATCCAAAACTAAACTAGGAAAACATGGCAAATTAACTGACTCATTTGCTAGAAAAACTAACTTACGCCGATAGCCAAAATTACCTTTTAAATCATGATAAGGTTCGCTGTAACATTCCAGACAATTATCTAATAAATTAAATATCCAATAATCAGAAATACCTGCTTCTGCATAGACAGGTAATTTTATTTCTTGGTCATATTTCAAAGAAGAATCGGCAATTTCAATTAATAGTAATATATCCAATGGCTGAGGATGATTTGCCAGATAATCATCAAGCGTATTTTTAGCGATAACCATATCTGGTTCTGGTGCGCTGTTGTCAGAGATAATAATCGGTTCTTGTCCTCTGAGAGTAGCTTGTTCTCCCATCAGTTTGAATAACTCTCGATACAAGCGAGTAAGACAAACAGAGTGGGGTTTACCTTTTGCTACAATTTCAAATATTTCACCCTTGATTAGTTCAACTCGTTCATTCTCTGCAAAAAAGCCGAGTTCTCCCAAACGGTGATATTCATCTACAGTAAAACGTTTAGTAGTAGTGAGACTCATAACATTTATGGGAAGTCAAGGTTATTTTGATTTTATATCAACAGAGAAGAGATTGCGATCGCCGTATCCCTACGGAGAAGCAAGCTACGCGTAGCGTCTCGCTTATCGCACCTAATGCCAAATTAATATGAACCTGCATAGAATCAAATATCAAGCATAATTGAACGCAGATGGACGCAGATAAACGCGGATAAAGACAGATAAATCAATGGATTTTATAATTCTGTGCAATTTCACATAAAATTGGTATAACACATGATTTACAGCAAGCGATGAAAAGTTTATTCTTCTTCTGTAGATTCTTCACTGCTTACAGCCTTCCAAGGAAAATCAAAATACAATTCTTGAACTTTTTTTAATTCTTTGATAGACTCTAAAAAAAATAATTTAATCTCAGAGAATTGGTCTTGATAACCCAAAAAATTTTGTAATTTTTTTCGATAATGAATACTTGAATAATTTGGTGTAATAGTTAAATTATTAGGAATCCATGTATCTGGTTGCTCACTAACTAACTTTTTCATAGAATTAACAATTTCTGTGCGGTGTTTAAAACCCTGTGACACTTCTAGACATATTCCTATATTTGGGTAATCTGTCAAAACATCTGGATTTAAATCGAAATATCCAAGCCCACACCAAAGATGCGCCTTTGGAGCCAAATGAGTGTAGATAATATATCTACGGTGATCTCGCCATTGAGTCATACTTGCTGAACCTCCTTTAACATTACCGAAAGCCAGTTTGAATTCTTTTTCTACTTCTTCACTGAGAGTTGCTTTCATAGATTCGAGAGTCTTATTGAAATTCATCATTGTTATTAAGTCAACAGGTGAGAATTGATTGGTGTGAGACATTCCATTATTCCTCATAAAAATTAATATTTCTTTGCCCAAGGTATCATCTGCATTGTTTTGTAAAAACGTATAAAATTGATACCACCTTAACTGATAAAAGGCTACAATTGGTAATAAATCATTAACCAAGGTTTTAATATCTTCTCGTGGTTCATAGTCACGCGTAATGTAAATCAAGATTTGCTGTTTAACATTTGGTAAATCTCTCAAAATTTCAGTATATTTTTTTAAATTATTGTTTACATCTTTAGAGCCTATTTTTGATTCAATAATTATTACATCTGTATTTATTTGATTAGATAGCTCAATTACTATATCAAATCTGCTATCTTGTTTATGGCTATCTAAGCCTTGATGTTCTTTTTGTGTGGAAATATTGACACTATTATAATTATCGTCATTAATAATTAAATTTTCTTGCAGCCAAGCAATTAAAAGGTGTTGGTTACATTGAAAGAAATAAGCGACAATCTCAGTAAAAAAGTCCTCAAATGGTCGATTTCCTGAATGCAGTTTAAGTAAATTGGTGAATAAGGACATTGATTTTTAAATATGTCGATTAATTAAGAAAATTAACACAATAAAATTGCTTGCAATCTTGCATAAAGCAGACTACAAGAAATCATGACAGACGCTAGTTGTATCAGTTTTAACTCAGGCGATCGCCTATTGACAATGCTATTCAAATATTATTTAAATTCTTGCGAGTGCAAGAGGAATAAGATTTGCTAATTCCTACAGAAGTAATGGCTCAATTTTTGCTTGCACTTCTTCAATGACAATTTCTGGGACAGACTCAACAAATTGAACACCACGAACTTTCCAGTCTAAACACTTGATTTGATCCGCAAGAATCACACCGCGAATTTTCAAATCAGACGGTAAAATAACTTCAAATGGATATCCTTTTTGCTGCTTTGTGATAGGCATAAATAAAGCCAAGGAACTTTTCTCATTGTACCTGCGCGGCGAAATCACAAAAGCAGGTCTATATCCCTGTTGTTCATGTCCTTTTGTCGGGTCAAAATCTAAGTAGACGATATCTCCCCGACTGGGAATATAGTAATTCTCTGGTGTCACCAAACTTCATTCCCCACAGCTATTCCACTATCAATCTCACCATGAACATTCTCTGGTGTAATGGCATCAATTAGTTCATTAAGTGAGTATCGCTTGCGGGTTTTGGGTTTAATTACTAGACTACCATCTATGACAGCAATCTCTACTTCTACCCCTTCGGTTAAATGAATCTCTTTCGCTAAATGCTGGGGAATCCGAATTGCAAGACTATTTCCCCACTTAGCAACAGTCGCAGCCATAGGCTTATACTTCTATATCTATCATGTATATACTTAGTATCTACATTGTAGTAATTTTGTAAAAATTTAGCAACTATTGGGAGCAATTATATTAGGAGAATTTTTCAGCCAAACGACTGTTAATACTATATATAGCGGTTTGCAACCGGATAGAATACAGATTTATCTGCGTACCCTACGGGTAGGCTTACGCCATCGTAAGAGAAGCAAGCTATATCTGCGTGCATCTGCGTTCAATTATTTTGCTTCTCACTGATTTGAGAACCAAGAAAAAAGCGATCGCCTGATGGGAAGCGATCGCTTCATATTATCCAGAGGAAAATTTACTTAATTCCCGAAACTGCCATAATTTCGGGTTCGCTGATTTGGGGGGAGAAGAAACCTTTAGCGTATATCCGGGGATTTGCTTCAGCGATTTGAGTATAGGATTCCCGCACCTGCGTATTAACAGCTACAGTTTTCACATCGTACATCTGAGTAGCTATCTTAGGATAAACACCCACACCAATAATCAATACCAAGAAGCAAGCGGCAATAAACACTTCTCTCGGCGTAGCATCTTTATACACTGCTTGGCTAGGTAATAGACAGTCTGTACCAAAGCAAGCTGTACCTTCGTCTTCTTGGTTTTGGTAAGCCGCATTATTAATGTTGCAAGATAATTCTGCACCAGTACCGTAAAATACCTGTCTCATCATCGACAGCAAATAAATCGGTGTGAGAATAACTCCCACGGCGGCGAGGAATACCATCACAGTACAGAAAGTTGAACTGTAAATGTCGCTGGTGGTAATACCGACAAATACCTGAAGTTCGCTGACAAACCCACTCATGCCAGGGAGTGCTAAGGAAGCCATTGCACCAGCAGTGAACAAGGCAAATACTTTAGGCATCGCTTGCCCAATACCGCCTAAACTATCCATAGCCATTGTGTGGGTGCGGTCATAAGTTACACCAGCCAAGAAGAACAATACAGCCGCAATTAAACCGTGAGACAGCATTTGCAGCATTGCACCACTGACACCGACATCGGTAAAGGAAGCGATACCTAACAGCACAAATCCCATGTGAGACACAGAGGAATAGGCGAGGCGGCGTTTCATGTGGGTTTGGGCGAAGGAGTTTAACGCACCATAAATAATATTGATTACACCCAAGGTTGCTAAGACAGGCGCAAAATAAATATGGGCATCAGAAAGTAATTCTAAATTTAGGCGAATTAGTCCATAACCACCCATTTTTAGCAATACACCCGCCAAAATCATTGATACAGGTGCAGAGGCTTCACCGTGGGCATCAGGCAACCAAGTATGTAAGGGGAAAATCGCTAGTTTGACACCAAAAGCAATTAATAATCCAGCGTAAAGTGCTAATTCTAAAGCGAGGGGGTAATTCTTAGCCCCTAGTTCTACAATATCAAAGGTGGTATTGTCTCCGTAGAGAGCCATTGCTAGCCCAGCTACGAGAATAAAAATGGAAGCTGCTGCGGTGTAAAGTAAAAATTTTGTGGCAGCATAACGGCGTTTGGGGCCGCCCCAAATAGATACTAGAAGATATACAGGAACCAGTTCCAGTTCCCACATAATGAAGAATAGCAGCAAGTCTTGAGCGACAAACACGCCAATTTGTGCAGAATACAGCACCAGCATCAAGAAATAAAACAGGCGTGGTTTGAGGTTAACTTGCCAAGCTGCAAACATCGCGAAGGTAGTGACAAATCCAGCCAGCAGCACAAGCGGCGCGGATATCCCATCGACGGAAACAGCCCAGCTAAAACCCAACTGAGGTATCCAGGCGTATTTCTCCACGAGTTGAAAAGTTGCACTGCTAGCATCGTAATGCTGCCAAAAGGTGTAGCACATCAAGGCAAAGTCCGCGATTCCTACACCCAGGGCATACCATCGCACCAGCTTACCTTCCTTATCTGGCAGCAGGGGAATGAGAAAGGAAGCAACGAGTGGCAGTAGAATAATCGCGGTTAGCCAAGGAAATCCATCAGCTATCATAGTATTGAGCAAATATACTTATTTGTGAATAAGTCTATTCTATTAAACTTTGTAAACTTATCCAAATAAATATTTGTGATACCTGACTATAGATGCAACTTATTGCATCACCTTGCTTCAATGACCATAGTAGAGATTTCACAATGCAGTCGCTTGTAGGTGCGTCAAAACCCATGATTTCGTGGAATTAACAGATTTTCGACTCTGACGCACTCTACTAAAATGTTTATTCCTGTTGGTGGCAAGTGTGTTCAGCAGTTAGGTATTGTTCTAACAGGGAGGCGATCGCTTGCGGGCAATTTTTCTTATACTTTTTCTTACCTAGCATTAAAATACAGTTAGGCGCACTGCTACAGCGTTTTTGACAGTTGGTGTGTTCTATGGTGACTTTATCGAGTAAACCGCGATCGCACAAAGTTTGTTCTAATTCCGACAGTAAACCTTTACCGCCCCGTTTCATGCAACCGGATTTTTGACACACCATAATCTTGGCTGGTGTTTGCGCTGATTCATCTGCATGGAAAATTGCGCGATCGCTAATTTTGATCACCTGCTGCGCTTTCAGCTTAATTGTACCTTTATAGCGGTTTAACTTACTAATTCCATAAATATTAATTGGTTCACCGATTTCTAAAGATGAACGCAAAGCAACGCGCAACTTTTTAGGTAGTTTAATTAACACATTTCCAGAAGGTATTCCCAAGCTGAGATATTGATTTTTTTTCGGTTTCTTACCCAGAAAACCTAAGAAATCACCCTCAAGATTAAACTCTGATAACGTCAAATATTTGTCACCCATGTTAACCGTAAAAAAGGGAGTAGGGAATGGGGAGTAAGGAAGATTAGGAATTTTGGATTTTCGATGAGATTCCAATCCAAAATCCAATCTCAAAATTAATTGCTAGATTTTAAGCAAGTCGTTTAGCTTCTACGGTTTTAGGTAAATTACTGGCATCTGGGATTTCCCTAAATTCTAATTCCCAACCGTTAGCTAAAGTTAAAATTTTACCTTCAGCCCCATCTGTTTGCTTAACTACTACTTCCTCTAAATCTTTTTTGGCAACATAAACTGTTAAATTGCCAGCATCATTCATCCGTAACATCACTTTCATAATTTTCCTCAGCAGATTCTAATTCTTTTTCGCGACAACCAACAATGATTCCTTTTTCCAAGAAATGCACAGCATAAATATAGGAACGCTGTAAAAAAGTTCCTATACTGGAGACGTAGCCAATTTCTCCTTTCTTTGCTAAAACTTCTCCGATTTCTCTCCCTGGAAATGTGCCATCATTCTTAATCAGTTTGCGAAGTCTGACTTTTTCTCCCAGTTCAAACACTGGTTCAGAATCTAATTCGTATTCATCGCGTTGCATGAGAATACCTCTGTTCTTTTACCAAGTTCAGCAGTTCTTCTGTAGTTAAACTGCGTTTTTTCTTGACAGACTGTTGGCGCACAGCATCTAAAACAGACTGGGTTTCTTCTGGGTTTAAGAAAATACCATGTTGCTGTAGTAAGCTAGTTACCAAATGTCGTCCAGAATGTTTACCTACAACTAAGCGGCGTTCCCAACCGACTTCTTCCGGTGCAAAGGGTTCGTAGGTGTCAGGGTTTTGCATAACTCCATGAGCATGAATTCCTGACTCGTGAGCAAAGGTATTTTCACCAACGATCGCCTTCCAAGGTGGTACATTAGCACCAGAGGCAGCCGCTACCAGTTGTGACAATTCCAACAACCGAGGTGTATCAATACCCATATCTACGCCATATATGCGTTTGATGGCCATAACCACTTCTTCTAAAGCGGCGTTACCTGCTCTTTCACCCATACCAATGACTGTAGTATTGACAGATGTCGCTCCAGCTTTAATTCCCGCTAAAGCGTTAGCTGTCGCCATACCGAAATCATTATGGGTATGAATTTCTACCGGAATCGATAAGACAGAAACCAGTTGCTTAATTTCGCCGTAGGTGGTGAAAGGATCAAGAACTCCTACGGTATCGCAAAAGCGAAAGCGTGATGCACCCCACTCTTGGGCTGACAGTGCGACATCCAACAGGAAGCTTTCATCAGCCCTGGAGGAATCTTCCCCCCCGACTGCTACCCAAAGACCTTGATCAACTGCAAAGCTGATACAATCTTTAAGTTTTTGCAGACTTACCCGCCATTGTCCGTGAAATTTCGCAGCGATTTGGATACCCGACACAGGTATCGCAATATGCACTCGCTTCATTCCACAAGCAATAGAAGCTTTAATATCTGAGATGACGGCGCGATTCCAAGCTAGAAGTTCTGCACGTAAACCTAAGTTAGAAATGGCTGAAATCGCTCGCATTTCTTCCTCACCCATCGCCGGAATCCCTACTTCTAATTCAGGAACGCCGATGCTATCGAGAAATTTGGCGATCGCTACTTTTTCTTCTAAACTAAACGCCACACCCGCCGCTTGTTCACCATCACGTAATGTAGTGTCATTAATGAGAATTTTCTTCATCTCAAACATCCCTCTTAGCAATTTTTCTTAATATGCTTTTTGCGGTGATAGTCAATTTTTCTGCACTTCCTGATATTGGTAAATGCTTTAAATTCTCACCTTTAATAATTCATCTTCATCATTTCTAAATATTAGCTAAACATAAACTACATATCTGTATGGCAGAGAACCAAAACTATGTATAATTTAAGAATATATTTGCAAAGTTTACGCTTGTTTATTAACTAAAAATCTGCCAATGCAAACATAAACATTAGCAGAAAAAGCATCAAATAATTTTGTTAGCAAATTGAGAAATATTGTTTTCTTAATACAGGTTATTATGCGTTAATATTTGGTTTTATGATTTACTAAGTATCAAGAAATTACAAAAAACTATCTACTAACTATTGTTATATAACCAATCTAAAATTTTTTCTAGTTGTTCTAAATTAACTAAGCCATACTGCCAAAGCAACATGGGTAAAGGGCCATGGTCAAACTGTCGATGTTTGAGAGCTACACCAATATCTTCATCAGACAGCGCAAGCTCAGTATGTAAAAAATCTAGCAATTCCATATCATTTTTTTGAGTGTTCATCATCAGCTATTTAATTAATTCTTTAGAAAATCAGGAAAAAAGGAAATTTCTCGAATTTTAGAAATTTCTTATTCTAGAACATCAATATTTACAGGACAATAATTAAGATGTTGTCGGAGGATAACTAAACTGCAACTAAAAAACAGAGCTTAATAGTTGCAATCAAAATTCAGTCCTGAGATACTACGGAATGGAGAAAGTGAGAAAACTGCTCTAGTAATGGTTGCAATGCCAGCAAGATTCTAACCAGTCTACTAATTGATGGCGAGGAGCGAGAAATTGCATGACTGTACTACGAACTAAAATTGCAGCTAGCCAGGTATTAATCTGTACCCGTAAAGAGCCATCAGGGGGACAGGAACAGGGAATCATCAACTCTTGCAAGCGGTGATAAATTTGCCAGCGATCGCCCAGAGGTATCTGCAAAACTTGATCGGCGAAACCGTCAGAACTATCAGGTGATAGCATAATTACTTATCTTTAGTCAACAGTTCTTGGGCTTGAGGTTGACTGGAGAGGGTTTGCAGTTTGTGTTCCAGTTGCTCAATGCGAGTCACCAGGGAGCGAATAACATTAGCTTCCACATCAGGTAATTTGCCGTGTTCTAGGGGGGATAAATTATTTTTTTCTTTGCGGGTGATAATCCGTCCGGGAATTCCGACAACTGTGCAATCTGGAGGAACATCACGCAAGACAACCGAACCAGCACCCACCCGAACGCGATCGCCAAGGTGAATATTGCCTAAAACCTTAGCTCCCGTGCCTAACACCACGTTTTTACCCACTGTAGGATGGCGTTTACCGCTTTCCTTACCAGTACCGCCTAAAGTCACACCTTGATAAATCAGGGTGTAGTCTCCCACAATGGCAGTTTCGCCAATCACAACACCCATACCGTGGTCGATAAATACCCCTTTACCTATCTTTGCACCTGGATGAATCTCGATCCCAGTTAAAAATCGAGCCAGATGAGAAATGAACCGGGGAAAGAAAACCACTCCGCGACGGTGTAACCAATGGGCGAGACGATGTAAACTGATAGCGTGCAATCCGGGATAGCACAACACCACCTCTAGCCAATTGCGCGCCGCAGGATCACGTTCAAAAATAATCTGAAAATCACTCAACAATGGCTCTAAGAAATTGCCAGAGAGTAGATTTTTCAGCAGGGATGTATTTGTAGAATCTGGGGGATTCTCGATACTGTCTAAGGACTGTTGCATCGGTACTGTCTGGTTAAAAGAGCCGTGTGCTATTTTTATGCTTATATCAGGTGACTCCCAACAGGACAGTACACTATGTCTCGATTGGATTTATTGGATTGATTAAGGTTGTACTCAACTACTTTCAACCCAGATTTTTACAACCTGAAAAATTTGTTTTGGGTTAGGGGTGCTAGTATTTCAGGGTAGGGGTACTAGCATTTTTTGGGTAGGGGTTTCAGAATTTGTGTACTCACCATCAAATGCTTTGCCTGTAAGCATTTACAAAGATTTTATCAAATTATTTTACGATATATTAAGCTGTACTCATTTGCTCGGAAATGGCAAGTAGACAGGACTACAAGTTAAATTTCTGTATCCCTAATTACGATTAGTATTTTATGGTTTTGACACGCATTCAACCAATTTACAGCAGGGAACAGGGAACAGGTTTGAAAGTCTCTTAGCATTAAGTTTTGTTCCTAAAATTTGTACCTCATTTACCCCAAATCTGCTGTATTAAGTTTGTTTTCGCCATAAAAAAGCATTGTAGAGACGTTGCATACAACGTCTCTACATCATTTATTTAGTTATTTGGTGCAACGTCATAGAGAATTGTTATAACGCACCACAGCCGTAATCATGATGCGTTACTACTAATGACTAATGACTAATAACTAATGACTACAAAATCAACGTTGTAACAAATGCCAACATTGTTGAGCGATCGCCCAATCTTCTTGAGTATGAATAACTAACACCCGCACTGTAGAATCAGGAGTGGCTATATCCTCATCCACAGGTTGATTTTGATTTTTCTCCTGATCAATTTTTAACCCTAAAAACCCAAAAGCTTCACAAACAGCTTGACGAATTCCGGCGGATTTTTCTCCGATACCTGCGGTAAATATCAACACATCTAAACCGCCTAAATTCGCCAACATCGAACCCACCCCAGCCTTTAAACGATGCACAAAGATATCCCAAGCCAGTTGAGCGCGATAGTTTCCTTGGGTAATAGCTGCCATTACCTGGGGTAAATCGCTGGATACGCCCGAAATTCCTCGTAATCCTGAAGCTTTATTGAATACATAATCTAGTCTTTCAGCCGAGTAATCATATTGACGCATCAAATAAACAATAATCCCCGGATCTAAAGAACCGCAACGGCTACCCATCATCAACCCATCTAGAGGTGTGAAACCCATTGTTGTATCAATACTGCGTCCATTTTTGATAGCTGCGAGAGAACAACCATTACCAAGATGACAGCTAATGATTCGCATAGATGCTAAATCACGTCCGAGGATTTGCGCCGCACGAGTAGAACAGTATTGATGACTGATACCATGAAAACCATAACGGCGGATACCTTGTTCTACCCATTCATAGGGGCCGGGATAGATAGCGGCGGCATCGGGGAGAGTGGCATGAAAACCAGTATCAAAAACTGCCACTTGGGGGACATTGCCCAAACTGTATTCGATAGCGGCAATACCTTCCAAAGCGGCGGGATTATGGGCTGGAGCGAGATTAGAAAGACTGGCGATCGCCTGTTTAACTTCCTCTGTAATTATTACAGGTGTGCGGTAACTTTGCCCACCATGAACCACCCGATGTCCCACCACATTGATTTCTGATAATTCACCTAATACCTTAGTAGTACCCCGACTGAGAGTATAGAGCATATAAGCAACGTGCGCCTGACGGGAATCGCCATAAATAGATTCGTGCAGCTTTTCACCCGTGGCGGTTTTCACCTCAATTTCTGCCACACCCCTGTCTTGAGTCCAGTTAACCTTACCTTCCCAGAGGGGTTGGGGTGGTTGATTTGGAATAGCATCATCAGGGATTTCATACAGACAACTTTTTTGGCTGCTAGAACCAGCATTCAAAACTAATACTTTCATTACTTTTTAAGATTTGATGTTTGTGAACGATAAACTCTCTGTTTTCTCAATTTCGAGTATTTAAAACTTATTACCGATAGTCAGGGAAAAGCAAAGACGTGAAACGTTTCAAGCAGCTATCCTCAATTGTGTTCTTGTTAATAGCCTTCATCTATCCGTCGGCTATAGCAGAAGCTAAGGATATAGGGACTAGGAATTTGGTAGAAAATGGGCTGAATACTAAGCTGACTGAGCAAAGTGCAGAGTCAGATACAAATTTAGCAAAAGAAGAAACCAGCGAAGAACTTTTACTAGCTAATCACAGAAATAGACGACGCTATCACCATCGTAGACGGCAGCATCGACATCATAGAAGACACTACAGGGGAACAGGGCGTTATCAACGCAGTTATTATCGTGGACAATACTATCGTCGTGGACGATGGCAGCGAGTCCGTGATGCTCATGGACGATTAATCTATGATTGGCGGCATTATTAAACCAAGTCAAACTTTCAACGTTAAAAGTCAAAAGTTAAAAGATTTTTTCTTTTTACTTTTGACTTTTTTTGTTGTCAGCATGAAAATTGCTGGAGAATTGGAGGGCTAGAGCCGCTCACTACAAACCCTAACGGCTAGCTACTGTATCTTCTAGGTGAGACAGTCTTTGTGCTAGTAGTTTTTCTAGGTCTTCTAGTGCGGCGGTAAAGCCTTTGATACCTTCGTCTAGTTTGTCATAGGCCATGCGGTCAGCAACGTGCATTTTGTCGAAGGTAGCTTTATCAATAGATATTTTTTGAATATCTGAAGTAGCTGCTTTTGCGGGGTCGAGTTTGCGGGGTAAGTCGCCAATGGTGGCTTGTAATTCACCCAACAAAGCTGGGGAAATGGTCAACAAATCACAACCTGCCAATTCGGTGATTTCGCCGATGTTACGGAAGCTTGCGCCCATAACTTCGGTTTTATAACCGAATTTTTTGTAGTAGTTGTAGATTGTGGTGACAGATAATACACCAGGGTCTTCCGCAGAGGGGTAGCTATCTCTGCCGGTTTCTTTTTTGTACCAGTCGAGGATACGTCCCACGAAGGGGGAAATCAGGGTGACACCAGCTTCGGCGCAAGCGATCGCCTGATGTAAACCAAATAGTAGAGTTAAGTTACAGTGAATTCCTTCTTTTTCCAGAATTTCTGCGGCTTTGATACCTTCCCAGGTAGAAGCAATTTTAATTAACACACGTTCTGGAGAAATGCCAGCAGCTTTATACTGAGCAATCAATTCTCTTGCTTTAGTAACTGTCGCTTCAGTATCGTAGGATAAACGGGCATCTACTTCTGTAGACACACGACCGGGGATAATTTGCAGAATCTTTAAACCAAAGGAAACCGCTAAACGGTCAAAAGCCAAAGTCACAATTTGACTTTGGCTTGCACCTGCACCTGCGTCTTTTTTCGCTTGCAGTAAGGTTTGGTCAACAATATCCTGATATTCTGGCATTTTAGCGGCTGCCGTAATCAGGGAAGGATTAGTGGTTGCGTCTTGGGGTTTAAACTTTTCAATGGCTTGAATATCACCGGTGTCTGCCACCACCACAGTCATCGCCCGCAATTGTTCTAGTAAATTTTTAGACATAAAATACTCCATCAAGGTCGTTTATTTAGGATTTACACTTCCCCTCTTCTTCACACCCGTTCTGATTCCTTACAATTCTGATTTTGGCAACTTTTCTTAACTATTGCCCATTGACTGAAGCCTCAGCCTAATTTTAAGGTGTTATGCGGCGATTGGCTGTCCAATAGAATGCACTTTAATTAAGCTAGTTGTTCCTGATTTACCAATTGGCACTCCAGAGGTAATAACTACTTGATCCCCTTCATGTACAAAACCTGTTCTCAGGATGGTGCTGACCAAATTTTTAAACATTTCTTCAGCATTATAAACAGGTGGGATTAGTAAGGGTTCGACACCCCAAGATAAGGCTAATTGATGATAGGTGGTTGCGTCGGGAGTTAAAGCAAAAATCGGTGTGCTGGGGCGGTATTTAGACACAAGTTTGGCTGTACTGCCTGATGTGGTGTTACATAAAATCGCCTTTGCGCCTGTTTCGTAGGCGATACGACAGACAGCTTCGGCAACAGATTCAGTGACGCTGAGACTACCGCCTTCATGTCTCCAAGAGTGTTTACTAGCCTCTTGCAACGATTTTTCTGTTTCTATAGCAATATTGTGCATTACCTGCACAGCCGCAACGGGGTACTCTCCCACAGCCGTTTCCCCGGACAGCATCACCGCATCTGTACCATCGAGGATAGAGTTAGCTACGTCTGTAGCTTCTGCACGGGTGGGATCGGGTGCGCTAATCATGGACTCTAACATTTGGGTGGCGGTAATCACTGGTTTACCTGCCTGATTGCAACGGTGAATGATATCTTTTTGAATCAGGGGGACTTCGTGAATTGGCATTTCTACCCCCAAATCACCACGGGCAATCATAATAGCGTCGGCGGCGGCGATAATAGAGTCAATTTGCTCAACTGCTTCTGGGCGTTCAATTTTGGCAATGACGCGAATAGATAAGCCCGCAGCTTCAATCATACGCTGGGCTGGTTCTAAATCGTGAGGCGATCGCACAAACGAAACCGCCACCCAATCAACACCCAACTGCATCCCAAAGCGTAAGTCCTGCAAGTCTTTTTCGGTGATCGAACTCACGGGTAGACGAGTTGCTGGCAGGTTTACCCCCTTGCGGGTAGAAATTAAACCACCGATTTTTACCTTAGCCCGGATGCGGTCGGCATCGCGATCGCACACAATCAACTTTACCCGACCATCATTAATTAAAATCGGCTCTCCCGGTCTTACCATTGCGAACAAAGTCGGTAAAGGTAAGGGTAATTCATTGATATCCTCACCCTTGTCTTTTAAAACAAAAGTGACTTCATCACCAGCTTCCACCGTCAACCCTTCCGGTGGTAAAGTTCCTAAGCGGATTTTCGGCCCACATAAATCTTGCAACAAAGCTACAGGCTTTTGTTGGTCAGCACTAATTTGTCTCAGAGCCTGAGCAGTTTGGGCATGAACCTCATAAGCCCCATGAGAAAAATTCAGCCGCGCCACATTCATCCCGGCTGCTACCAAAGCTTGCAGTCTATCTGGTGCAGAGCTAGCAGGCCCTAGAGTACAGATAATTTTTGTTCGACGCATAGATGTGAGGGAATGGGGACTGGGGATTAGGGATTGGGGATTGGGGACAAATCAATTCAAAATTCAAAATTCGTCTTGAAAAGTTTCCTACGGCGGG
>NZ_CAWMSA010000085.1:99352-99880 GCF_963870205.1 Anabaena sp. CA = ATCC 33047
AAATCTCCCTCATCTAAGTTTCTTAATTACGAATTGCGAATTGCGAATTGCGAATTGGTATAACTCCCTCATCTCCCCTACGCCCTATTCCCCTTTCCCTTCTTAAACCGCAGCCAATTGTTCTTTCTGTGCCATTGACAACATTAAGTCAACTACACGGTTGGAGTAGCCCCACTCGTTGTCATACCAAGCGACCACTTTGAAGAAGTTGGTGTTTAATTCAATACCAGCACCCGCATCAAAAATACTGGAGCGGCGATCGCTTTGAAAATCTGTAGACACTACTTCTTCATCTGTGTAACCTAAAACCCCTGCCAATGAACCCTCAGCAGCAGCTTTCATCGCTGCACAGATTTCTTTGTAACTGGTGGCTTTGTTAGTTTTGAAGGTTAAATCCACTACAGAAACATCCGGGGTAGGCACGCGGAAAGCCATCCCAGTTAATTTACCCTTCAACTCTGGTAATACCAGTGCGACTGCTTTCGCCGCACCTGTGGAAGAAGGAATAATATTTTGGGCTGCACCACG
>NZ_CAWMSA010000085.1:99966-100964 GCF_963870205.1 Anabaena sp. CA = ATCC 33047
GGTCATTAAACCTTCTGCCAAGCCAAAGTTATCATTAATCACTTTAGCGATGGGGGCTAAACAGTTAGTAGTACAGCTAGCATTAGAAACAATCACATCCTTACTGGGATCAAAAGTTTCATGGTTAACGCCTACTACGAGTGTCTTTACCCTTTCCGGGTCTTTGGTTGGTGCAGAAATGACTACGCGCTTTGCTCCTGCTTGCAGGTGTTTGGATGCGCCTTCATAGTCAGTAAACAATCCGGTTGATTCCACAACGTAATCAGCACCAAGCTTACCCCAAGGTAATTCAGCAGGATTTCTGACTGACACACAGGGAATGAAGCGACCATCAACTACAATGCCATCTTCTCTAGCTTCTACCTGACCGTGATACTTACCATGAGTAGAATCGTACTTTAACAGATAAGCTAAGTTATCTGGTGGTACAAGGTCATTAATCCCCACAAATTCAATATTGGGGTTGTTGATACCAGCACGAAACACCAGCCGCCCGATACGGCCAAATCCATTGATGCCTACTTTTAACTTAGTCACAACAAACCTCCTCTGAAAATGACGATGGGCTGCGCCCCACCGTGGGTGTTCGCCTCAACTAAGAGGCTTACAAGCTAATTATCCTAGCTGCAAAACTGGATTTAGCCGGCTCAATTTTAGTCTGACTTAGCTGATCGTGACAGCCCAAAGCCACCAAAACCCAAATTACTTGGCATCTTTTAAGGTTTTGGGTATGGGCTGATGCCATAACAGAGGTAAGACGATTAATTTCGGGCTGTTTAGGCTAATATTTGGTAAATTTACTGAAATTGGCGTAAAAAATCTTGAACAACAAGATCCCCGACTTCTTCAAGAAGTCGGGGATCTATCCCATAATCATTTAAGAACTGGGGAGTAAGGGTTGAGCATTACTAAACCCCTACTCACTGCCTAATACCGTTTCTTGATGTAGGGGCGGGTTCACAAATACCCTGACTGATTAACGATGATCTAAATAAACC
>NZ_CAWMSA010000085.1:101029-114799 GCF_963870205.1 Anabaena sp. CA = ATCC 33047
TGCAACGTCTCTACATTGTTTTTCTGTGCAACTTCATAGAGAATTGGTATAACCACTAATACGGCCACTGCCAGTCTTGAATTTCTGGCATATCTTCACCGTATTTACCAATGTAGTGTTTGTGTTCAATGAGCTTGTCTTGCAGATGTTGTTTCACATAAGCGGCTTTATAGCCTAATTTCGGCACACGATCTATTACGTCCATGACTAAATGGAAGCGGTCTAAATCGTTCCGCACAACCATATCAAAGGGGGTGGTGGTAGTTCCTTCTTCTTTGTAACCGCGCACATGGAGGTTGTTATGGTTGGTGTGGCGATAGGTGAGACGATGGATTAACCAAGGATAGCCATGAAAGGCGAAGATGATCGGTTTTTCGGTGGTGAATATAGTGTCAAATTCTTTGGGACTTAAACCGTGGGGATGTTCTGTGTTGGGTTGTAAGGTCATCAAATCCACAACGTTGACTACCCGCACTTTTAAGTCAGGGAAGTTTTGCCGCAATATATCCACAGCTGCTAAGGTTTCTAAGGTGGGGATATCGCCAGCGCAACCCATGACTACATCTGGTTCACCACCTTGGTCATTACTTGCCCATTCCCAAATGCTAATCCCTTTGGTGCAGTGTTTCACGGCTGCATCCATATCGAGATATTGCAATGCTGGTTGTTTTCCGGCGACGATGACATTAACGTATTGACGGCTTCTTAAGCAATGGTCTGTGACAGATAATAAGGTGTTGGCATCGGGTGGAAGATAGACGCGAATGATTTCAGATTTTTTGTTCACCACATGGTCGATAAAACCAGGGTCTTGGTGAGAAAATCCGTTATGGTCTTGTCGCCAAACGTGGGAAGTCAGTAAATAGTTAAGTGACGCAATCGGTTTACGCCAAGGAATTTCACGGGTAGTTTTCAACCATTTGGCGTGTTGGTTGAACATGGAATCAATGATGTGGATAAATGCTTCGTAGCAAGAGAAGAAACCATGACGACCTGTAAGTAAATATCCTTCTAACCATCCTTGACAGGTGGTTTCGCTGAGGATTTCCATTACCCGACCACTAGGGGAAAGGTGGTCATCTTCGGGGAGGGTTTGAGCTACCCAAGTCCGGTCTGTGACTTCTAATACTGCATTGATGCGATTTGATGCGGTTTCATCCGGGCCAAAGACTCGGAAGTTACGGCTGTCTAGGTTGAGTTGCATCACATCCCGGAGGAATTTCCCTGTTACTTGGGTAGCTTCCGCAACTACTCTACCTGGTTGGGGAACTTCAACAGCGTAGTCTTGGAATTTGGGCATTTTCAAGTCACGCAACAAGATACCGCCGTTAGCGTGGGGATTATCACCCATGCGGCGTTGTCCTGTGGGTGCGAGTTCTGCGAGTTCGGGGATCAGTTTGCCGTTAGCATCAAAGAGTTCTTCGGGTTTGTAACTCTTCATCCAGGTTTCTAGAAGTTGGATGTGCTGCGGTTTCTTAGCTAAATCACCAAAGGGTACTTGATGCGATCGCCAGTAATCTTCTGTCTTTTTCCCGTCTACTTCTTTTGGCCCTGTCCAACCTTTAGGAGTTCTCAGTATAATCATCGGCCATTGCGGACGTTTGGTATAGCCATGTACACGGGCTTCTCTTTGGATGCTGTGAATTTCGCTGGTGATTATATCTAAAGTCGCCGCCATCTGTTGATGTACATCCGCAGGTTCAGAACCTTCCACAAAGTAAGGTTTATAACCATACCCTATAAATAGGCTTTCTAATTCCTCGTAACTCAACCGTGCCAAAACTGTGGGGTTAGCGATTTTATACCCATTCAAGTGTAGAATCGGTAACACTGCCCCATCTGTAGCAGGGTTGAGAAACTTATTGGAATGCCAACTCGTAGCTAAAGCCCCGGTTTCGGCTTCCCCATCACCAACTACAGCAGCGACAATTAAATCAGGGTTGTCAAACGCTGCACCAAAAGCATGAACCAGCGCATAACCTAGTTCTCCGCCTTCGTGAATAGAACCAGGGGTTTCCGGTGCAACGTGGCTAGGAATACCACCAGGGAAGGAGAATTGTTTAAACAGTTTCTTCATCCCCTCAGCATCTTGGGAAATATTGGGGTAATATTCGCTGTAAGTTCCTTCTAGGTAAGTATTCGCTACCAGTCCCGGCCCGCCATGACCAGGGCCAGCAATGTAAATCATGTTGAGGTCATACTTTTTGATGATCCGATTCAGGTGAACATAAATAAAGTTCAGTCCTGGTGTGGTTCCCCAATGTCCTAACAGTCTGGGTTTAACGTGTTCTAGGGTGAGTGGTTGTTTCAGCAGGGGATTATCTAGTAAATATATCTGCCCGACTGACAAATAGTTAGCTGCCCGCCAGTAGGCGTTCATTTTATGCAATTCTGCATCGGTTAAAGGCTTTGTTTGTGGAGGACTTGCTAAAGTCATATTCAACTCCATTACGTAGTGATTTTGCCGAATTTCTTTTCTATGCCAGTGTAGTTATCTACAGTCTGAAGGTCATCCTACATAAGACAAATTTTTCCAGGTGGCTCTGGAATTATCAGTTTTATTAGCCATTGACTACACTTGCAGTTATTTAAAATACAACTACAAAACTTTGAGTAGTGACCTCTCCGAAAGGTTAACAGAATTCACCTTCAGGCGAGTATTTTTTAACATTGATTTTAGCTATTGTGACGAAAATCGCTGATGAGTTTAATATTTGTCATGAAATAAATATGACTTTTGATAGAAGTTGCTGATGTTGTAAATAAATATAGAGATAAATATAAACTGTTCAGTAGGTCAACATAATTGTAATGATGGGATAGATACCCGACTTCTCAAAGAAGTCGGGTATCTGAGTATTACATCAACCTGGGAAGGCGATCGCTCAAGCAATAAAATGTATGGTAGAAGGCGATCGCTTACTTCACAAACAACCTCCAATCATTCCCGCGAGTAAAATAAACCCAATCCAAACATTCTGACGGAACATCTCACCATAAGCCGGGTTAGGTAATTCTGGTTTAGCTATTTGTATCACCTGCCACAACCAGCCAATAGTCCCAATCACTAAACTCACCCAAAAAGCCAGTTTCAGATGAATCGCAAAACCTAACCAGCCTAGTAAGGCGATAGTTCCAGCAAAGAAAATACCAATGGCTAGCGGTGCGTAATTTCCGAAAAACAATGCACTAGAATTTACACCTATGCGACGGTCATCTTCGCGATCGCTCATCGCGTAAACTGTATCAAATCCTAGTGTCCACAGTAAGGTAGCCCCCCACAATAACCAAGTGGGTTGACTAATATCCTGTGTCACCGCACTCCAGCTAATTAACACCGCAAAACCCCAAGCAATTGATAACACTAACTGGGGTACGGGAAAGACTCGCTTCGCGCCGGGATACAAAACAATCACCGGCACAGCCGCTACAGATAACCAAAAACTCAGGCTGTTAAGATAAAAAGCCAATACCGCCGCACAAGCTAACGCCACTATCCCGACGACAATACCGACTTTAACCGATAAAGCACGGGAAGCCAAGGGGCGATCGCGTGTTCTTTCCACCTCTGGATCGATATCTCTATCCCACAAATCATTTACCACACATCCAGCCGCACTTGTGGCGAGTGTACCTAAGACTATCACCCCCACCAAAGGTAAAGGCGGTTTACCAGATGCAGCCAAAAACACCGCCCACAGTGCGGGAATCATCAAAATTAAGCGTCCTTCGGGTTTATGCCACCGCAAAAGCCGGATAATTGTTAGCCAAACTGGTTCTTGGTTAGTTTCTATCATGGGATTGGGGACTGGAAGGGACTGGGGATTGGGGATTGGGGATTGGGGATTGGGGATTGGGGACTGGGGATTGGGGACTGGGGATTGGGGACTGGGGACTGGGGATTGGGGACTGGGGATTGGGAATATAAAAGTTCTTCCTTGTCTTCCTTGTCTTCCTTGTCTCCCCTATCTCCCCCTACTCCCCTGCTTCCTAATCTCCCTCATCCCTGCTTTACATATCTTCATATCTATAGAATATCTTTTTTTGATATTTGTAAAAACATAATCTCCTGTGACACTGTGTAAATATAGCTAAATTGTCACTAAAATTGTAAGCAGCAGGGTGAATATACTTAGATTCAGCCCGACTCGATGCGGTTAAACTGAACTTAAGTGTGTTGCAACCGATATCAGTGCCACCTACCCCGACACACCATCTTTTCCCATCCATCCTTGTATAGAGAGAAAATTAGATGCTGGATTTAGTTTCGGTTGACTGTTTGAGTGTGAATACTCAACCAGTTAAGCAACACCGGATTATTGCTGCTATTGATATGGGAACAAATTCCCTGCACATGGTAATTGTGAGGATTGACCCGACGTTACCAGCTTTTAGCATTATTGGCAAAGAAAAAGAAACGGTAAGGTTGGGCGATCGCGATATTGCTACCGGTGAGCTAAAATCAGAGGTGATGAATCGGGCGATCGCTACTTTAAAACGCTTCCAAGAAGTAGCGAAAACCGCTAATGTGGAAACAATCATTGCTGTCGCTACCAGTGCGGTGCGGGAATCTCCCAACGGTAAAGATTTTTTACACAGGGTAGAAACCGAGTTAGGTTTAAGTGTTGACTTAATTTCAGGTCAAGAAGAAGCGCGACGCATTTACCTGGGTGTACTGTCGGGGATGGAATTCCACAACCAGCCCCATATTATTATTGATATTGGTGGCGGTTCTACAGAGATAATTTTAGGCGATAGTCATGAACCGCGCACTCTCACTAGCACTAAAGTCGGTGCTGTGCGTCTGACGACTGAGTTAATTAGCACTGACCCCATTATAGATGTTGAGTTTCAATACCTACAAGCCTACACAAGAGGAATGTTAGAACGTTCTGTAGAAGAAGTTTTAGCAAACCTCAAGTTTGGCGAATTTCCCCGCTTGATTGGTACTTCTGGCACAATTGAAACTATCGCCATGATTCACGCGCGGGAAAAGTTGGGTTCTGTTCCTTCAACCCTGAATGGCTATCAATTCACTGTCTCAGACTTGGAAGACTGGGTAAACCGCTTGCGAAAAATGACCAATGCAGAACGAGCCGCCATTCCCGGTATGCCTGAAAAGCGGTCTGAAGTTATACTGAGTGGGGCAGTAGTTTTACTAGAAGCAATGCAACTTTTAGGCGTAGAATCAATCACAACCTGTGGACGGGCTTTGCGAGAAGGTGTAATTGTTGACTGGATGTTAAGCCACGGTTTAATTGAAGATAGACTCCGCTTTCAAGGTTCTGTACGTGAGCGCAGCGTGATTAAACAGGCTAGTAAGTATCAAGTTAATTTAGCACATAGCGATCGCGTGGCGGCTTTTGCCTTAAGTTTATTTGACCAAACCCAAGGAGTGTTACACCATTGGGGAACAAATGAACGACAATTATTATGGGCGGCAGCAATTTTACACAACTGCGGTCATCACATTAGCCATTCGTCGCACCATAAACACTCTTACTATTTAATTCGTAATAGTGAATTACTGGGATACAACGAAACAGAAATCGAAATTATCGCAAATTTAGCCCGTTATCACCGCAAATCAGCACCGAAGAAAAAGCATGAAAATTACCGCAACTTGTTGAGTAAACAACATCGGCAAATAGTCAGTCAATTGAGTGCGCTGTTAAGATTAGCAGTAGCATTAGATAGACGACAAATTGGTGCGATCGCTAGAATTGAATGTGAATATTATCAGGAATTGCAGCAATTCAATTTGTTAATTTATCCCACCAAACCCGATGATGATTGTGCCTTAGAACTCTGGAGTTTAGATTACAAAAAAGGAGTATTTGAAGCAGAATTTGACGTGAAATTAGGAGCGCATCTAGAAAAATCTGCGATTCCGCATTACTCCTAAAACCAGCGAACCATTGACTTGTAGAGACGTTGCATACAGCGTCTCTACATCATAATATACCCCAATCCCCAGTCCCTTCCAGTCCCCAATCCCCAGTCCCCAGTCCCCAATCCCCAGCCCCCTAAGTATTTTTTCCTTCACAAAAAGTCACAATTGGGTAGAATTGGTTAAAGCAATCTCTGCACCTGTTAACCAAAGGTATCAGCAAACTCATGCAACTGAAACTCAGTGCATCTAAACTACCCTTCGCGCCTCTACTACTCATTGCGCCTTTTTTCCTCTGGGGAACGGCTATGGTAGCCATGAAAGGAGTTATCCCCCACACCACACCCTTATTTATGGCGGGTGTCCGTTTGCTACCAGCCGGCGTGTTAATTTTAATTGTCGCCGCAATCATGGGTAGACCTCAACCCACAGGTTGGCTAGCATGGTTGTGGATTGGGTTATTTGCTTTCATTGATGGCACATTATTTCAAGGCTTTTTAGCAGAAGGTTTAGTCAGAACCAGCGCGGGTTTAGGTTCGGTGATGATTGACTCTCAACCTCTGGCTGTCGCCTTGTTGTCTTTGTGGCTGTTTCAAGAAAAAATCGGTTTTTGGGGATGGCTGGGGTTAGGCTTGGGAGTCACAGGTATTAGTCTCATCGGCTTACCAGATGAGTGGATTTTCAGTTTATTGGGTACTGGTACAGAAATAAAAATTGGCAACTGGGAGCATCTTTTTGCTAGTGGTGAATGGCTCATGCTGTTAGCGGCTTTGTCGATGGCTGTGGGGACGGTGTTAATTAGGTTTGTGACTCGTCATGCTGACCCGGTGACGGCGACGGGATGGCACATGATTTTAGGTGGAGTGCCATTATGGGGCGTTTCATCTGTGGTAGAATCTCAACAATGGGAAAACCTTGTCTATTCTGAGTGGTTAGCTTTGGGTTATGCAACGGTGTTCGGTAGTGCGATCGCCTACGCTTTATTTTTCTACTTTGCCTCTAGTGGTAGTCTCACCAGTCTCAGTTCCCTAACTTTTCTCACACCAGTTTTTGCTTTAATCTTTGGTCATCTCTTGCTGTCAGAAGTCCTCAGTCCATTGCAATGGATGGGAGTCTTACTCACTTTAATCAGTATCTACCTGATTAATCAGCGTGATAACTTGGCAGGGGAAAATCAACAGCTAGCTGTGAATGAAACTTCTACAACACCGCAACCGCAATTAGCGGAAACATCCACAAATAAGCTTAATCCGTTAAATCAATAGTGTTAACTGTTGGGCGGGAAGTAAGATGATATACTATCGGCTAACAAAAAGCAGATTTTTTGTGAAGATACAGTTAACTTTAGACAAGTTTAGATTGTCAACATTACTGTCACTTTGTTAGCGCGTTTAGACGGCTACTTTTAAAATAATATGAGGCTACATCCCTCCTCAATTTTAATTATTACCTGTTTTTCTGGACTGGGTTTGTACTCAAATGGTGCTAGCGCAGTTACAGCTAACTCAGCACCCAAATTCATCGCACAAGCACAAGTTAGTTCTCAGGCACTTGCTCAAGAGGTGATTCTCACACCCGGTAGTCAAGGGTTAGCTGTAGAAAAGTTGCAAACCCAATTGCAAGGGTTAGGACACTATAATAATGTGATAGATGGAAAATACGGTCAAAGTACGAAACTGGCTGTAGAAGAATTCCAGAAAGCCAAAGGTTTAAAAAGAATAGATGGAATTGCAGACGTAACCACTCAACGTCATCTGCAATCAGCCTTGGCAGTTAAAAAAAATCAACTCACTGTCTCTAATATTAGTCAAACTTCTGCCTCGAAACTTGCAACCCCTAACCAACCCCAGCCAAACCAGATAAATTTTCTGTGTTGGTCATTCTTGGGAATCGGAATTTTAGGTAGTATTGGGGGTATTCTGGGTTTGTGGAAATTTTGGGAACAAAACAAACAACCAAAATATCCTCAAAGTATAGAAGAATATCAAGCTTTGAGTGCAGCAAAACCGGACAATATGACATTTGAACCGTCTGTACAAGCACAAGAATTAGAACCCACAGCCAACAGTGAGGAAAATACTGTTACAGCTACAGATTCGATATTACCTGTAGAAGCAACTTCTCGTTTAACTAAACTGAGTATTGTTGAGGAATTAATTAAAGACTTAGGTAGTAACGATGCTGCACAGCGCAACAAAGCGATTTGGGATTTAGGGCAACAAGGTGATTCACGGGCGATTGAACCATTGGTAAACTTGTTGATTGATGCAGATTCTCAACAACGTAGTCTGATTTTGGCAGCGTTGTCAGAAATTAACATTCGTAGTCTCAAACCTATCAATCGCGCCTTAGCTATCTCCATGCAGGATGAAAGTCCTAATGTCAGACAAAATGCTATCCGTGATTTGACTCGTGTTTATGACATGATGGCACAAATGAGTCAAATGTTAGTCCATGCTTTAGATGACCCGGATGATCAAGTCCAGGGTACAGCACAGTATGCTCTGAGTCAAATACATAGAATGCGGAGTGTAGCCACTGCAAAGAGTCTCATAGAAGATACTCAACAAGATGGAATCTAGAAATATTTCATCTGGATGTTAATATTGGTGTTTGGCCCTGCTACCAGCACAACTGTTTCACTAAACTTCGGTGCTTGCGTGCGAACTACTGGGTTTCTGGAAAAGCCCACGCCTTCTGTCGGCATTCCTAGACTATTACGGTTCAGAGTGCGATCGCCATTTTGGTCATGAATCACCGCCACAGCATAACTCCCGGCTGGCAAATTGTTAAAGCTTACTTGCAAGGGTGTTTCGCTGATTTTAGCACATTGTTTCTGAAATACACGCTGGCGATCGCCCGGAAATCCTTGACTGCTAGCAAATAAATTGACGCAGACTTGTCCTTGTTGATTTTTCAACCCATCAATATTAACCATTAGTTGACCTTGAAAACTAGCCTTAGCACTTTCCAGCCAGGCTAAATTTCCTACACTCGCCAACAGCATCATCCCCACCGTGATTTTTTTCAACATAAAATTTCTGCTGAAAATAAACATTTATCGTGCCACTTCATCCTGACACGATTCTGTTGATATACGCAAGCTGATTGTATAAAAATCGTGATATCACATCCTTGAGAGTAGTTATCATATCTGTTGGGATAGGGAACAGGGAACAGGGAATAGGGAACGGGGAATAGGGAACAGGGAACAGAGTTAGAGAAAAGTTTGCATCTTCAGTTAACCGGACTTGACACACATCTTGCACCTGTTCCTGAATGATAATTTTTGGAGGGTGGGCATTGCTTGCAAGTTGCTCAAACCCTTAATTTGAGGTTGTTGGGTGTGCATCGCCTGGAACTTATTGAGAATGGTGCAAGATATGCTTGATATGATTACCGTAATGCCGTTACAGGTAGTTTAATGATTAACTCCGTTCCTTGTCCTACAGTAGAGACACAAGACAACTGTCCGCCGTGTTTTTCCACAATAATTTGATAACAGATAGACAGTCCCAATCCTGTACCTTGTCCTACAGGTTTAGTGGTAAAAAATGGGTCAAACATTCTCTGTTGCACATCTTCTGGAATACCAGGGCCATTGTCAGCTATGCGAATCATCACCTGTTGCTCATCAGTGATTGTAGTCTGAATCAAGATTTGGGGACGTAGGCGTTTACCATTGCTTAACCCAGACTCAGTAATGCAATGTGATTCTTTCCCGACTGCCAACTCACCATTACCTATTCCCGCCTCTAAAGCATCAATCGCATTGGCTAACAGATTCATAAATACTTGATTGAGCAAACCAGGGTAGCAATCAACTGGGGGAAGATTGCCGTATTCTTTAATAATGCTAATGCTTTGATCAGTTTTGTGATTTTTCAGTCTGCTGTGTAAAATCAGCAGGGTGCTATCAATACCTTCATGAATATTAACTGTTTTTCTCGCAGATTCATCTAAACGCGAAAAATTTCTCAGGGAACGAACTATTTCTTCAATGCGTTCGCAACCAGTTTGCATGGAAGTTAAAAGTTTAGGAATATCTTCTGTAATAAAGTCTAGGTCAGTTTGCGCGATCGCCGTTTCAATTTCTGCTACAGCTTCGGGATAGTGCTGACGGTACAAACTAATCACGTTGAGTAAATCGTGAATGTAATTAGTCGCATGGACAAGATTACCAGCAATAAAGTTGATGGGGTTGTTAACTTCATGAGCAATACCCGCTACCAACTGACCCAACGCCGCCATTTTCTCATTTTGTAATAATCTGCTATAATTCTGCTTTAAGTCCCTAAATCCAGCTTTGGCTAATTGGGATTGTTCTTCTACACGCTGCAATTGAGTCAGGGTGAGGGCATGAATTTGAGCATTAGCCAACAGCAACTGATGGAAATCAACTATTCCATAGTTACCAGATTTAGATTTAACTAAAATTGGTTCATAAACCAATTCAGGCGATCGCTTTAATGCTAGCTGATTTGCCGCCACAATCAGCGTATCTTCAGAAAATATGCACAGTTGTGTCTGTAAAAATGTATAAAGATTAGCGATAGGACGCAATGAAAACAAACCGAGGCTATAGGGGCGACTCATATACTCAAAAAATCTCCGTCGCGAAATCATCCCGACAAATTCCTGGTTTTGAATCAAGATAATTCCTGGTAATAAAGGCTCTTGCTCAAATAAGCGAAGTAATGTATTACCTGGAAGGTGTTGCTCAATTTCAAGTTCCCATACTGGTAATTCTTGCAAGGTAGAATCTAATTGCAAGCTCAATTCACTAGCATCAGTCATGCTACGGGTAGTGAGCCTCATGAAAATTATTTACCCTCTAGATATGACTATTACTTTCGCACTGACACCATACTTCTCTAGTTCCTAGAACTAGCAGTATTAGTTCCTATTATTCCCTGAAAATTGTAATAAATCTTATCTATAAGCAGTATTTATTAAACTTTGCTGACTCTTCAATCCTGTGTGGTTGTTTGCTGAAGGAGCGATCGCCAGTCTGCTAAAATTGCTTCTGTCCACAACCAATTCTGGTTTAATTTCCCAACCTGGAAATTGATCGGGTCTGCGTTTAAAACTGTTTGACGCAAGTTAATAGCCGTATTAATATATTGAGCTTTTTTATTGCCAGTTAAACTCTGTGCAGATTTATATAAACCTAAAGCTAACCCCGCATAGGGAGTTAAAGCCTCACGAGGTACTTCTGTATTTGCAGATACGGTTTCAGTTAAGACTAGATTTTGCTGTTTGAGTGCCAAATCTAAAGCCCGAAACCAAGAGTCATTAGCCCGATTGAGATTTCCCTCGGCGTAGTAGGCAAATCCCAGCGCATTATGATATAGAATAGAATTTGGGTTAGCTTTAACTGCATTTTCCCAGTAACGACGCGCATCGTCAATACTGTATTTGGGATCTCCAGTTTGGATAGACTGCCAAGCTAACCGCCCTTTGAGAAAGTTGACAGATGGCTTTTGGGCTTGCTCTGGCGGAATCACATTCAGGGCTGTTTGAGCAGCAGGTAAGACATTACGATTTAATAATACTTCTACAGCTTTTAAGCCGGCTTCTAAGTTACCTTGATTTAAATATTCTGTGGCAATGGCTGTTACCCTGGCTGTGGGCAGATTTTGAATATCGGCGGGAATTGGCTGAGGTGCTTGTAACTGTTGGTTGGGCAGAGGTGGGATATCAGGTAATTTTGAACTTGGGCGATTTTGCCACCACCAAGTAAAAGCGATAACGGTAGCGATCGCACTAGCTCCGATGATACCTAAAATTGTCCAATGTTGACGACGTAGCCGAGTTCGAGAAGATGGAAGGCGCAAATTTGGGGAAGCTGCTGGCGGTGTTTGGGGAGTTTCACCAGTTGTGGGCGGTACTACTGTCGTTAGTTCGGTTTCTCTGGGTGCAGTAACCGTCTGGGTATCTAAAAAACTATGATCTTGCAGTTGTTGTCTAATTTCTTCTGGCAGTAATGGTTCTTCATCCTCAGTGGTTTGCTGATCTAATTGACGAAAGATATCAGAAACAAAAGCATGATCTTCTGCATAGGTAGAATCATCGTACTCGATTTCATCAACTAAATCACCCCAAGTGTCTTCCCCCAACCAATCTAAGCCGGAAGGTTCACCAGCTAACCCAGGGGGAATCATCCCTTCTAGGGATAAAGACATTTCCGTATCTTCCATCAGAGTTGAGTAAGTCGGGGTAGCAGTCGCAGTTCCCGGCATAGAAGGAACATACTCATCAAGTAAATCAACGTTGGCAGTAGTTCCGGTTTTGGGGTAGAGAAAACCCTCAAATTCGGGCTGGAGATACAAAATTGGTAACGCCCAGTATAATTGGTGGGAACCATAGGCGGAAATTAATCCCTGACGTACCCGACTCACACATAAATCAACCGGATATCCTTGACTGAGGTTGCGATAAAACAATTGTGTCAGGGTGACTGCTACCTCATCGGGAATACGTTCTGACATTGCCAACACACTCTGAATCCCGCGCTTGACGAGGCTGGCTGTCAGGTTACGTTCCCATGAATCCTTAGCATGACTTTCACTGGTAGCGGTGTATGCCCCCCAACAGGAGTTAAACACCGCCATTTGGATATTGTTGTTCACCAGCAAACCCGCTAAATCATCACCACTGAGGGTTTCTGTCAAACCGGTGCGATTGCTGACGAGATAAATTTCCCCACCGTTTGGCCCCATATCACTATGACCAGAGTAGTGGAGAACATCAAATCTACCTTGTTCTAAAGCTTGCGTCAATTCTTCTCTACCCGGCTGGTCTAGCAGGGTGAGTTCAATTTTTGGTAAATAATGATTACCGTTGAAGGAGTGGGGTAGCTGACGGTGTAGTTCAGCTTGTAGTTTAATGGCTTCTTGTTTGAGTAAATCTAAATTAACTTGGTCTGAGGGCGATGCTAGCACCATCAAAACCCTAATACCGCCGTTTTCTGGAAGTTGGGATCTATTGGCTACGGGTAAACGGGAAGTTCTGGCAATGCCGCTTTGGTAGCGAGAGAAAGCAATATAGGGGCCTGTTGCCAGAGGGCGATCGCCCGCGTGCATCACTTCCCACGGTAAACGTGCTAACCTATTATCCTTCAGACCCAAACGTAAACGTAGCACCTGTTGTTGATTTTGGGCAATGCCTTGAGCAGTAATCCAACTATCTCTGAGAGTGCCTTGAAACAGTGCATTATAAAGTTGCTGACCCAATGCCACTAGATTAACAGAGTTGTTGGCGATCGCATCTCCCTGTAAAAGTACCTGTAAAGGGTCATTCATCAAATTGCCAGCAGCAGCCAACCATTCAGCCACCGGCCAAGTCACCAATTCCTCCGCCAATGGCACCCCAGGCGCGACTTGTTCCGTCCGCACCAAGTAGTCATTCTGCCCTACTGGAGTCACGGAAATATGAAATTCCTGGGTCACAACTTCTCCTGTTTGCTTTTTCAATCCAATTTGAAACGCGAAAGTTTCAATTCGATTTTTCGCTCCTTCTCATACTGTAGATGGATTCGACCCCCGAATGTTTCTGGAATTAGTCCTATCATCCCTGGTTAGTTAACAACCACCAGGGTTTTTTGCTTTTGACTCTCCCTACTGCCATTAACGGCGCAATGCCTGGCGACGCTGCTAAAATGTTTGCCAAAGGTGTTCCCTGAGTTTTGTTGTCTAGCCTACAACAATCATCAATTTGGCAAAATTTATCCGGAAAAGGCTACCTACCTTGGGAAGAATTAATTGGTAGATGCACCCTGATAACTAACTCCCTTGGCTGGCTGCCACCACCAGGGGCTTTTTTTTGTCCAGGCAACAACAATGATCAATTTGGCGAAATTATCCTGAAACTGCCAACGA
>NZ_CAWMSA010000086.1:0-41548 GCF_963870205.1 Anabaena sp. CA = ATCC 33047
GGTGTTGCCGTTGGCTTTGGTGACGGTGTAGAAGTTGGTGTTGCCGTTGGCTTTGGTGACGGCTTAGTAGCTGGCTGATTAATAATTTCCTTCGCTTCTTTGTCTAGCTTTTGACGTAGTGCCAAATTAGCAATACCAGTTTCTTCTAATTGATTCTTTTTCTGATACTCTTTAACTAACTCTTCCGTTCTATGGGTGTAAAATTGGTCACGCGGGAGGGGAGTCTTAGGTTTCAGTACAGCATTTAAATTACCTTGAAGGATCTGCACGATGGTAGCCGCAAAATCTTGGGTTTGTGGCCCTGCTACGCCATCAACTTTTAACTTGTAACCTGTTTGAAATTCACGAATTGCTTTTTTAGTTTCCTCATCAGTGAGGGGTGCGTTTGTCACTTTGACGTTATAGCCCAAACCCCGCAACACAGCCCGGAATTCCTCCGGTGTATAGTTACGTTGACGAGCTGCAAACGTTGTATGAGAAATCATTACACTAGCAGTAACTACACAAGCTGCACCTATAATCATGCTTGATTTTCCGAACCCACACCACATATTTAACACTCCTGCGGATTAAATAAACTGCATTATAAAGGGTAACGGACACAACTTATAATTCTTGAGACTGATATCTTGCACCATTCTCAATTATCGTAGGGTGGACAATCCCAACAACTTAACAATCCGACTGTTAGCCCATTTTCAACATTGCCCATCGTCCTTTAATTGCGGTAAGGTAGGGGCGGGTTTAAAAATATCATCAATATATGAATGATCAGCGCGGTGAATCCACTCCTACGGATGCTAGATGTAAATCAAGCTTTTTTTAAATAATTAATGATGTTCGATTTACCAAATTCATACTAATAAACATTTTGAACCCTATCTTAAATGGTAATTTAATAAAATTAATTATTAAATAAAATTATAAAAGAAAAATTTTTCATTAAAATTTCTAATTTAACAGGTGTAACAATTAAAACTAAATATGGTGAATCTAAAAACAACAAAAAAGCGAAACTTATACTTTGAAAGACTGATGGCAACAATTGCCACAGTCAATCTGTGCTTAGTTGTCTTTGATTTAACTTACGTACCCTGGCGAGATTTCTATTTACGCAGAATTCCGCAAATTACTCAGATTTATGACCCGGTTAAAGGTATTGAACCTCACAGAGAAACCAAAAATTACTTAGAAGCAGTCAATGCACTAGAAGAACAAGTTAGTCAGACAGGTTTAACATCGCCACAAGTCAAAACTCAGTTAGAAGAACTGAGACGGCTGAGTGTTGAGATGATTGATAGTAATCCCTTTGCAGCCGTTGGTAAAAGTGGAACTTTAGAAAAAATTAAAAACCGGATGCGCGATCGCATCGGTAAAGAATCCGCCAAACAATCCTTCGCCACCTTTTGGAGTCAGCCTTATTTATCTCAGCAAGGCTGGCTACAAGAAATGATTTTTTTTAATCAACAAGTCAGACCTTTAATAGCTACCAACTACTACCGTCAAATTGGTGATACTGGTGAATTTATTGATTTATTTTGGTTAATCGATTTACCCTTTATCCTGTTATTTAGTGTAGAGTTATTGACCCGTGTCATTTATATCAAACGTACACATCCTAATTTTAGTTGGTTAAACTCTATATTGTGGCGTTGGTATGATTTATTTTTACTGATCCCCTTTTGGCGATGGTTACGGATTATACCTGTAACTATTCGTTTAGACCAAGCAAAGTTATGTAATTTACAACCAATAAACAAGCAATTGCATACAATAGTTGTAGGTAATTTTGCGGAAGAAATCACAGAAATTGTAGTAATTAGAGTAATTAACCAAATTCAGATTTCGATTCAACGGGGTGAATTAACGCGGTGGTTATTGCAAAAAGAAAATCTCCGCCCCTACATAGATATTAATAATGTGAATGAATTAGAAGCGATCGCCGGGCTGTTGGTACAAACCATCGTCTATCAAGTCCTGCCCAAAATTCAACCAGAACTCGTTGCTATTTTACACCACAACATTGAAACCGTATTCCATCAAGTCCCCCTGTCTCGTAACTTGCAAGTATTACCAGGAGTAGCCAAAGTTCAAACTCAACTGAGCCAACAACTAGCAACTCAACTCACAACTAATCTCTACAATGCGTTAGTTAACGCTGTAGAAGACCCCGTTGGAGCCAAACTTACTACTCAACTGGTAGAAAGATTTAGCCAAGCTTTAGGTACAGAAATACAGCAACAGCAAGTAATTAACCAAATCCAAAGCTTACTCGTTGATTTCTTAGAAGAAGTCAAGCTCAACTACGTACAACGTTTATCCCAAGAAGACATCGACCAAATTCTCGAACAAACCCAAAAACTCAAAACCCAAACATCCATCCAGCCAGTAGTTGAACAACGGACTAATCTGCCAGAGATTCGTTACCAGCATCGTCAAAGGTAAAGCAACTGGGATCAGGAAGCGGAGGAAGCGGAGGAGAGAAACTAATGACCAATGACCAATGACTAATGACTAATGACTAATGACCAATGACCAGTGACTAATAACTATTGACGCTGAAAAAATGCGCTACACTCAAATTAGCGGCGAACCATCATTGGTTCGTCACAAGACTTCTTGGAAGATATCCCTATCGCAGGAAGTGGGTTGATGCCCACTTTTTTTATTGATTTTAGACATGGTTCATCCTCTAATCCCACAAATTACAGAGTTGGCAATACCAGTAGCAGAACAACTGGGCTTGGAAGTTGTTGGCATTGTTTTTCACACCAACCAACGTCCACCAGTATTGCGGGTAGATATCCGCAATCCCCAGCAGGATACCGGGTTAGATGATTGTGAGCGCATGAGCCGTGCTTTAGAAACATCCTTAGATGCTGCGGAGATCATTCCAGATGCTTATGTCTTGGAAGTGTCTAGTCCTGGTATTTCGAGGCAACTTGTAACCGACAGGGAATTTATTTCCTTTAAAGGATTTCCTGTCATTGTCTCCACTTCCCCACCCCACGAAGGACAACAAGAGTGGAATGGTCAATTAATTCGCCGGGATGAGACAAAAGTTTACATCAATCAGAAAGGTCGTGTCATCGAAATTCCTCGCTCCCTCATTACCAGGGTGCAGTTAGATGAGCGTCGATAAACGACCAGCGAGGAACTAGAGGCTAGGAACTAGAAGCTAGGGACTAGAAATTAGGGACTAGAGTCCAACTTTTCTCTAATCCCTAGTATCTAATGCCTAGTTTTTAATATTTACTTAATTTTCCATCCCCAAAACCCAAGTTACCCAACTTTTAAGCCCTAATTTATAAAGGAGATTGCTTATGTCAATGGTGAGTTTACCAGGATTAAAAGATTTAATTGAAAATATTAGTCGGGAGCGTAATTTACCTCGATTAGCCGTACAATCAGCCATTAGAGAAGCATTGCTCAAAGGTTATGAACGTTATCGTCGCGCTCAAAACTTAGAACGCCGACAGTTCGATGAAGATTACTTTGATAACTTTGAAGTCGAACTCGATATTGATGGAGAAGGTTTTCGTGTTCTTTCCACAAAAACTATTGTGGAACAAGTGAATAATTCCGACCATCAAATATCTTTAGATGAAGTACAACAAGTAGCTCCTGAAGCCCAACTTGGCGACTCTGTAGTTTTAGACGTTACCCCAGATCAAGGGGAGTTTGGGCGCATGGCGGCAATGCAAACCAAGCAGGTGCTAGCGCAAAAACTCCGGGATCAGCAACGCCAGATGGTACAAGAAGAGTTCCAAGACTTAGAAGGGACTGTACTACAAGCAAGAGTTTTAAGATTTGAACGCCAGTCAGTAATTTTGGCAGTCAGCAGTGGCTTTGGTCAACCAGAAGTAGAAGCAGAACTACCAAAGCGGGAACAACTTCCCAACGATAACTATCGTGCCAATGCTACATTCAAGGTATATCTCAAAAAAGTTTCTCAAGGACAACAACGGGGGCCACAACTTCTAGTATCTCGTGCCGATGCTGGTTTAGTAGTGTACTTATTTGCCAACGAAGTACCAGAGATAGAAGACGAAGTAGTTAGAATTGTTGCCGTAGCACGGGAAGCCAATCCTCCCTCCCGATATGTAGGGCCACGTACTAAAATAGCAGTAGACACCCTAGATCGAGATGTAGACCCAGTAGGTGCTTGTATCGGTGCTAGGGGATCACGAATTCAGGTAGTAGTAAACGAATTACGCGGTGAAAAAATAGACGTAATTCGATGGTCTCCAGACCCAGCAACATATATTGCCAATGCTTTAAGTCCAGCCAGAGTAGACGAAGTGCGGCTGATGGATCCGGAAACCCGACAAACTCACGTATTAGTAGCAGAAGATCAATTGAGTTTAGCTATTGGGAAAGAAGGGCAAAATGTCAGATTAGCAGCCCGCTTAACAGGTTGGAAAATAGACATTAAAGACAAAGCTAAATATGATCATGCAGCCGAAGATGCCAAATTTGCTGCTGCCCGCGCCCAATATACACCAGAGACAGATGACATAGAACTAGAGGAGCTAGAGGATGAAGAAAATCAAACAGAACAGTTAGAAAATGAAGTTTTAGATACCAACTATCACGAAGAGTAATTTATGAGCCTGATTAAGTTCTGGTAGGATGGACATCAGTATCAGTCTTCACGATGACTGAAAATCAGGCAGCGTTGTATGAATAGAGATTGGCTTAACCAACTTTATGATTACCAGCAACATTTCTGTTAAATACTCAGAAAACCGATGAAACCCAACTATCGGCGTTGTGTTAGTTGCCGCAAAGTAGGCTTAAAAAAAGACTTTTGGCGGATTGTCCGAGTATTTCCTTCTGGAGAGGTACAATTGAATCAGGGCATGGGGCGTTCAGCTTACATTTGCCCAAAAGATAGCTGCTTACAAGCTGCTCAGAAAAAAAATAGATTAGGGCGATCGCTACGTGCAACGGTACCAGAAACACTGTACCAGACATTGTGGCAACATCTAGCCCAAAACAATCCCCAAAATCAAAATTTAGGTTGAAAAGCATTCTTGGCGGTAATCCGCAGAGCAATTGTGGTAAAAGCCGCCATATTCACGCGATTACACACCCTCTGCATTTATTGAGGTTAGTGCCAAAATAGTAAATGGGTGTAGTTAGCAAAAGGCTCTCCCAAAATTAACAGGAGCAAAGCAGTACTCCCAACAAATTTAACTAGATGTGTTGTGGAAGACTCAGAATCAGCCAAACAACAAACCACAAAATGGCAACCTGGTAGCGCTCAGGCGCAGAGCGGCATCACCAGCAACTATAAAAAATCTTTATGGTTGCCTGTAAACCACAGTTCTCTATGGAGATGCCAGCATTAAACCGAAACATCTCTCTTTCCTGATTGGAGGCACCGGCAAAATTACCAAGGGCAACCTAAAAACAGTAACCGAAGGATGGAGATGTCGCACTTCCAGGCAACCATCCGCAAAAAAACTGTAAATTCAAGGGGAAGAGTGGATGAACAACGGCAAAGTCAGAATCTACGAATTATCAAAGGAATTGAATTTGGATAACAAAGAGCTATTAGCAATTTGCGACCAGCTCAACATTGCGGTCAAAAGCCATAGCAGTACAATTTCAGAAACAGAGGCAGAAAGTATCCGGGCGGAGGCTGAAAAACTGGCAGCTACAAATGGAACGCCCAAAAAAGAATTAGGTACAATTAGTCATAAACCAAATTCAGCACAGAGTGGCTCGCGCAACCGACCTGCGCCACCTCAAAAACAGCAACAAATTTTGGAAATTCGCAAACCCAAAATATTGAAAAATCATACCTCTAACGCCTCAGATGCCTCAGCTGCGTCTGAAGTCAATCCTCCCTCACCTCCAAAGCCCGCTACACCAGTCTCACCCATGAAGCCGACGGCACCAACTCGACCTGTACCACGGAATCAATCGGAGAGTCCTCAACAACCTGCTGCCACCAATCCAGAGCCAGCACCTAAGCCACAGGCATCTGAAAAGACAGCAGCACAGAAGCCTGAAAAAGTAGCTCCTGCTAAACCAAAACTGGAAAAACCCCAAAAACCGCAATTGGCAGCTCCGCCAGCAAGACCAGTGGCAGAAAAGGCAGAGGTACCTCAACAACTGAGTACCGCAGAAAAACCCATCCTCAAACGAGAACGCCAACGGCGCAGCGAGGAAGAACGGGAACAACCCAAACCAAGAGCCTCTAGACCTACACAAACAGAGGCATCACAAGGTACTGGACAAAAACAGGGTCGTCCCCATCCTGGCCCTACAAAACCAGAACATCGTGGTCAGAGACCAGGCGCGCCTGCCGCAGATGGTCAACGTCCCACTAGACCAGCGCGTCCGCCTGAAGTAGCAGCAGCCATACCAGTGGCAACGCCGCCAAAACCAATGGCAGAGGTATCGAAGAGAGGAGAAGCTTCTGATACTGTTGTTACGCCTGACTTACTGGATTTGAAACGTCCAACGCCACCTCGTCCACCTAAAGGGGGCAAGAAATGGCAGGAAGAAGAAATCATTGACGAAATTAAAGAAAAATCTAAAACCGTTAAGGGTAAGCGCGTCAAGCCCATATTGGAAGATGATTTTGAAGATGATGAATTCCTAGAGGACGGCAGACTGGAAATACCAGCAGCAGTTCAAGTCAGCCTCTCCATCGCTCGTCCTCCCAAACCGAAAGCAGCCCGACCAGCACAGCCAGCTAGTGCAAACGTGGCTACTATTACGCCAGCCAGCAAAAAGAAAAAGTTTGGCCCTGCTGCCCGTGAGCAAAATCGTCGTCAACAAGAAGTCGAGGAGAAACGGGAGCGTCCCACCAAATTGGTCGTTACCGGGCCGATGACAGTGCAGGAAATCGCTGATGGCTTAGTCGTAGCTGATACAGAGATTGTGAAAATCCTGTTCATGAAAGGCATGGCGGTGAGCATCACTCAAAATCTGGACATCCCGACCATTACTTTAGTAGCCAAAGAGCTAGAAGTAGAAGTCGAAACCGCCGAACCGGAAGCAGAAGCCCGCAAAGTCACGGAAATGCTGGATGTAGACGACCTGGAAAATCTGCAACGTCGTCCACCGGTAGTGACTATTATGGGTCACGTAGACCACGGGAAAACCACATTACTCGACTCGATTCGCAAAACGAAAGTCGCAGCCGGCGAAGCGGGTGGGATTACCCAGCATATCGGTGCTTACCACGTTGATATCGAACACGAAGGCAAAAAACAGCAGATTGTCTTCCTAGATACCCCTGGTCACGAAGCCTTTACTGCCATGCGAGCTAGGGGGGCGAGAGTAACAGACATAGCGATTTTAGTAGTAGCTGCGGATGACGGTGTACGTCCCCAAACCATCGAAGCTATTAGCCATGCACAAGCGGCAGAAGTGCCGATTGTGGTCGCTATTAACAAAATTGACAAAGAAGGCGCACAACCAGACCGTGTGAAACAAGAACTCACCCAGTATGGTCTGACCCCAGAAGAATGGGGCGGTGAGACAATTATGGTACCAGTCAGTGCCATCAAAGGTGAAAACCTCGATACACTCCTAGAGATGATTCTCTTGGTGGCAGAAGTAGAAGAACTCTCTGCTAACCCGGAACGTCTGGCTAAAGGAACTGTAATTGAGGCGCATTTGGATAAAGCTAAGGGCGCAGTTGCTACCTTGTTAATTCAAAACGGTACTCTGCACGTAGGAGATATCCTAGTGGCAGGTTCAGCCTTTGGTAAAGTCCGAGCTATGGTTGACGATCGCGGCCACCGCGTTGATGTAGCTTCTCCTTCCTTCGCCGTTGAGGTACTGGGTTTAAGTGATGTACCAGCCGCCGGTGATGAATTCGAGGTGTTCGACAACGAAAAAGAAGCCAGAGCGATCGCCTCAGACCGTGCAGACAAACAACGCTTATCTCGTCTGTTACAAGGACGCGTTACCCTCACCACCCTATCGGCACAAGCTCAAGAAGGCGAGTTGAAAGAACTCAACCTGATCCTGAAAGCCGACGTACAGGGTTCTGTGGAAGCGATTGTGGGATCACTCAAACAAATACCCCAAAACGAAGTCCAAATTCGCATGCTCTTGGCTACAGCCGGGGAAATTACCCAAACAGACATCGACCTAGCCGCAGCCAGTGGTGCAGTCATTATTGGCTTTAACACCACCTACGCCAGTGGAGCTAGACAAGCTGCTGACGAAGCCGGTGTAGATGTACGGGAATACAACATCATCTACAAACTTTTGGAAGATATCGAAGGCGCAGTCGAAGGTCTGTTAGAACCAGAGTTAGTAGAAGAACCTCTGGGTCAAACCGAAGTCCGTGCCGTCTTCCCAGTTGGTCGCGGTGCTGTCGCTGGTTGCTACGTTCAATCTGGTAAACTGGTTCGTAACTGCAAAGTACGGATACGTCGTGGCGGTAAAGTGATCTACGAAGGTGTACTGGATTCCCTCAAGCGGATGAAGGAAGACGTGCGTGAAGTTAACGCTGGTTACGAATGCGGTGTCGGCCTTGATAAGTTCCATGATTGGGCTGAAGGTGACATCATTGATGCGTACCAGATGGTAACTAAACGCCGTACCCTGGCGTTAGCAAGATAGTGCTGAGTAACGAGTGTTGAGTAATGAGTCCAGATAGATGAGTATAGAGTTATGAGCATTACCTCAGATTCCTATACTCAACTGGAAACCAAAACTCAGCACTCAAAATTTTAATTATGCGCTCATTTCGCTCTGAACCTATTTTGTGGATTCATGTCGCTGGATTGGCGACATTGCCTATTTTTCTGCTCCTGTGCTTATTGTTTCTGTCCGTCGGCAAACCGCTTTTGCCTGTATGGGTAGAAATTTTGCTGGTAGCCACAATTGGTGTAATCCCGCTTTTGTGGATGCAACTACGCCGGCCTTTTTACATATTTGCCATTTTGGGAGTAGCACTCAAGCCAGAACATCTGACTGAGCAGCAAAGAAAAATTCTCTGTTTAATTAATACAAAATTAAATCGTGTGCTGGCACTGCTAGCAGCCATTCTATCAATTGGTATATTGTGGCAACTTTATCAAGCAACTCCATTGGTGGCTAATTTAGCAAGTTTTTTACCCCAATGGCGGATTCTGGCATTACTGATGGCTGGATTAACTTTTTTGGCAAGTAATTTGTTTCTGCAAATTCCATTAAGTGTAGCACGAGTTTTGGTGACGAATGACACAGAATTTGCAGCCATAGAACCGTTACCTTTAGAAAAGATTAACCAGGATTTCACAATTTTAGGGGTGCGGGTGAATAAAATCTTGCCCCAGTTGACTGTGGAAGTTGAAACTGAGGAATAAATAACTATGGTGAAAATTACAGCTTCTCGTAATCCTGAAATTTGGCAAAATCTGCAACACGCGATCGCAGCTAGTTCAGGTTTTCAACGTTGGCAGCTAGAAAGCTATACCCAACTACAAGAACTACGCCTAGAACAACAGGTACAGCGTTACTTGCGGGAAACTTTAGAAACTTTAGCTTATTAAACATCCCATAAATTTTGAGTCCGGCTGGCAAGCAGCTAAGTTGACGGGAAGCATTCTCTGTACCTTCTCCGTCAACTTCAACATCTGGATCAGTTATTTCTCCTATTGTTGAGCGGATAGCTTGACTGTTCCAATTTGTCAAAGAGAACTTGTCGTGGAAATCGCAAAAAATTATGTAATTTCTTGCGAAACTTAGCTGTTTATGTGTTAGTCATTCAGTATAGTTTGGCATGGGTTTTGTAGCCAGATACTTTCTACATCAACCATACTATACCTAACCAACATTCAGCTAAACACTACAGATAAAAATGAGACATCAGGGCTTTAATATTTTTTCAGCAAAGCATATTCTTTCCATTGTATCCGTACCAACTGGAATCACCGCTTTACTATTTGTGATTGCTGGTTTTATGCTCACACCCAGTCAGGTAAATGCTGGTACTGCAAACCAAAAAGCGATCGCTCCCACTGTCACAGCCCAAGTTCCCACAACTGCACCAGTCATTTACGTCAACCCAGAGACGGGAACAGATACAACTGGTGCCGGTGCTACCGCCGCCACACCTTACAAAACAATTACCTTTGCTCTCAATCAAGCTCAACCCGGCACAGTCATTCAACTAGCACCGGGAACTTATAATCGTGACACTGGCGAAAAATTTCCCCTCATCCTCAAGCCAGGGGTAACACTGCAAGGTGATCAATCCACTCAAGGCCAAGGAATATTAATTATAGGTGGTGGATTTTATACCAGTCGCACCTTTGCCAGACAAGACATTACCATTTTGGCTAACGATAATACTGCGATCGCAGGTTTAACCGTCACCAACCCCAATCAGCGCGGTACTGCTGTCTGGGTAGAATCCAGTAATCCCACCATCAGAAACAACACCTTTACTAACAGTGTCAGAGATGGGGTTTTTGTTACAGGTACAGGAAATCCCAAAATTGAAAACAATATTTTTGTGAAAAACACGGGTAATGGCCTTTCTATAACCAAATCTGCCCAAGGCGAAATTCGCAACAACTTATTTCAAGACACAGGTTTTGGTTTAGCAATTGGGGGTAATTCTACACCTTTAGTCATAGAAAACCAGATTGTGCAGAACCAAGATGGGCTGTTCATCTCAGAATCAGCCCAGCCCATCCTGCGTCAGAATATCATTCAAAACAACAAGCGAGATGGCATTGTTGCCACTATTAATGCTCAACCCGATTTAGGGACTAATGAAAATCCCGGTGGTAATTTGATTCGCAGTAATACCCGTTATGACGTAAACAACGCCACCAGAAGCAATCGGATTCTGGCTATCGGTAATGATATCGACCAGAAAAAGATTTTTGGTCAAGTTGATTTTGTCGCCGCCACCGTTGAACAACCAGTTTCAGGCACAGGATTTACAGATGTAGCCGCAAATTACTGGGCTAAAAACTATATTGAAGCCTTGGCTGCACAAAATATTATTGCTGGATTTCCTGATGGTTCCTTTAAACCTAATGATCCTGTAACCCGCGCCCAATTCGCCACCATTATCACCAAAGCCCTGACACCACCAGCTAAACGCGCCCCCATTGATTTCAGAGATGTCAGCCGCAATTTCTGGGCTTACCCTGCCATTCAAGCTGCATATAGCAGTCAATTTGTTTCTGGTTATCCTGATGGCACCTTCAAACCACAACAAGAAATTCCCAGAGTTCAAGCTTTAGTTGCCCTCGCCAACGGACTAGGCTTAACTGCCGATAATCAAAATATTATTTCTATTTATGCTGATGCGGCTCAGATACCCAATTATGCAGTAGGGCCAGTTGCCGCCGCTACTTCCAAGCAACTGGTGATTAACTATCCTAACATTAACCAACTTAATCCCAATCGCCCCGCAACTAGGGCAGAAGTTGCAGCCTTTGTATACCAAGCATTAGTCAATGCTGGACGCGCTCAACCACTGCCCTCATCCTATATCGTCAGAGTTCCATAAATTCCCGGTTGCAAAAATAGCCTGCGCCAGACCAAGATTTTACTTGTCTGGCGCAGGCTATTTTTCGGTTTTTATTATGCCTAGGGTCTTTAAATATATGTGACCCCATTGATATTGCGGCTTTATATTCAGGGTCTTTATATTGGCTGACCCCGTTTGAACAATTACCAGTGTCTCAGAAATTTTCACATTTCCTGATTTCCTAATATTTTCTTTATGTTTTCTCTCTTTATATTTCGGAATGTATCAAAATATAAAGTAATTTAAGAAACATAAAGTTTTGCAACAACTATGTTGGTTAGTTGACGAGACAAACAAGCATTTATACTTAAGTAATTTATTGTGAGATTTTTTGCATCGGATACAAGCCACATTATTTATCGGGTTCGTAATTTTGAATTTTGGATTTTGAATTTTCAATTCCCCCTAGGGGTTGACGCTGTTCCCAACGCCAGAGAAAAATCATCAGTGCTACAATTCCTACTTGCAGAGCAAAGTTAGGTAAAGCGTGTTCAACATCTCTGCCCGCCAGCAGTTGAAAAAAGAAGACGAACACACCAATGAAACCAGAAGCACCCACACCGAGATAGATAAATTTTCGCAAGCCACGGTAAGGAGCTACCATTTCAGCTTTCAGGCGATTATATTGTTCAGGGTTAAGGCGGTTTTGAGGATTTGGTTCTACCATAGGGGAATTATGCTATAATCTTTTATCGTGTGCGCCGATGTGGCTCAGTGGTAGAGCAGCTGATTCGTAATCAGCAGGCCACGGGTTCAAATCCCGTCATCGGCTTGGAAAGTTTCTCAAGATAACGGGACTACCTGGTTAGGAGTGAAACACTAACTCCCTAATCTTTTTTCTAAATATTGACCAATCATCAACTGTTCCCCAGCACGAGAAATAATTGTTTGTCTGGTGCGGTATTTATTGCCAATTAGCTTTAACTCTTCCTCAAACACGGAATTGTTATATTCAGTTCGCAGAGATAGGGTGTTGGGATTGGTAAAAGCATATTTGGCTGTGACTGGTTTGGATGTGGCAAAACCGCGATCGCGATACAATATACTGCCTAACGCCCCAAACAGTGTCGTACCTTGCGACTCTTGACGATTTTTTAGCACATCTGTACTACACCAATTCACCTCAGCACCACAAATGAACCTCACCGACTCAGGTAAATCATGTATCTGAGCCAACTTTTGTAATTCATCACATCCTTGATCTAAAAATCGGATAGTGATGATACTCTCCATCTCTTTAGTTTCTCCGGCTGGGAGAGTATAGTAACGCCTTTCCGAACGCCACTGACCCACTGATTGTTGAAAAAATTCGATGATTTGGGATTCATCTGTAGTGTGTGCAACTTTTAGGGGTGATGTCACTCGTAATTTTCCTCACCTACAGGGCATAAAATTGGCATTGTGCATATAATACATTGTGCCGAAAGACAATTATACTTTACCATTTTTAATAAATTTGTTAAACACCGACAGTTGACAGTAACTTAGCTGGTGTTTTTGTTACTATAATTGTATGTATTCTTAACAAAACTAAATATGATGATTTACGACTGTTTGTTGTACCAATAAGCAGATAAATTCACTCTCAATCGGTTTTTATCTGGGTTTTATACCAGACTTTTTGTAAAAATAAATACAAAAATTGTGATTACAGAGAATGTCAAAGATGATTCTGTTTCTGTGTCCCCAGAGTAGCAGTAAAAATGACTTTGACATTATTTGATAAACGTAGTAAGGTTTGACACAAAAAGTCTTTACCAAAACTTTTTATATTCTTTATCTTTCTCATCTGGCAATACTTACGGAATTGCTGAGATTAAAAAAGCTATTATGCCCAAAAAGAGATTATTAAAAGGAAATAGATGATTTTAAACAAAAAAAACGCAAAAAAGCAATGAAAAATCCAAATTACACAATTTCAAGCCAGTTCTTAAAAAAACAGTTAAGTTTATGTGTAAAAATTAATACTTTAAAAGATAGATTTTTTTCTTACCCAAGGTGGAAATCTATCTCATTGATAGTTTGTCTATTGAGTATGGGAATCCTCACAACCAGTTGCGGCTCTCTACCCAGAGAATCGGCGACAGCGCAATCTCAGCAACGCAGTAGAGGAGAGCGTGGCGGAACGACACCTGTAGATGTAGCGATCGCCCGCCTAGATAAGTTACAAACACTACCAGAATACACAGGCACAACCACACCATACCGTACCGTCTCAGTGCGATCGCAGGTAGAAGGCAGACTATTATCTTTAAACCTAGATGTCGGCGACACAGTTAAAAAAGGGCAAACCGTCGGACAACAAGATGATATCCTGCTATTAACCAACTTGAAGCAAGCCGAAGCCGAACTAGCAGCATTACAATCAGAAGTAGCTAGAGCTACAAATCAAGTCAGTAATACCCGCACAGAAGTAGAACGGGCGCGGTTAGAACTAGCACAAGCGCAATCAGACGCTCAACGCCAACAAAAACTCTTAAAAGAAGGTGCGATCGCCCAACAAGCAGCCGAACAAGCCAACACCCAAGCCAAAACAGCAGCCCAAGCCCTCAAAGCAGCAATAGAACAAGTCCGCACCGCACAGCAAGCCGTCGCCGCCGCTCAAGGTAGAGTATTAGCTCAAAAAGCAGTAGTAGCCCAAGCAAAAGAGCGCAGATCCTACACACGCCTCACATCTCCCATCACAGGCGTAGTTACCGAAAAACTCACCGAGCCAGGTAATCTCCTACAAGCAGGTGGCGAAGCCTTAAAAATCGCCGACTTTAGCCGTGTGAAAGTTGTCGTCCAAGTTTCCGAACTAGAATTAGCTCAAATACAGGTAGGACAATCTGTACAAGTACGCTTAGATGCTTACCCCCAGGAAAAATTAATTGGTAGAATCACCCGCATTTCCCCAACTGCTGATGCAACGGCTCGTTTAATCCCAGTAGAAATAGTCATACCCAACATTAATAACAACATTGGTAGCGGACTGTTAGCTAGAGTTAATTTTGAAACCGAAACACCACAGCGAGTAGTGGTGTCACAAACAGCCATACAACAGCCAACCAAATCCCCAGAGGCTTCTGCCATCACCACCACAGCAGCCACAGAACCCCAAAACGGCAAAATCTACGTCGTCACAGACTCAGCAGGTAAAACAAAAGTCACAGCCCGCCCTGTCACCCTCGGTAAAAAAGCTGATGGCAAAGTAGAAATTTTATCCGGCTTACAACCAGGAGAACGCTATGTAGTTCGTAGTGGTAAGCCATTAAAAGATGGGGAAAATGTCCGCCTTTCTATACTTTCAGAAACACCAGAGGATAATTCTAATTTCAAAAGACCAGAGTAAAAAATAATTTTTGAATGTTGAATTAACGACACTCATGCAGCAAATAAATCAAAGCGGTGGATTTAGTATCAGTGCTATCTCTATTCGCCGCCATATCGGTACACTCATGCTTACCCTAGCAGTCATAGTGCTAGGCGTATTTTTCATTATTAAACTACCCGTAGATTTGCTACCCTCAATTACCTATCCCCGCATTGGGCTAAGAATGGAAGCACCCGGTATTTCTCCAGAGGTAGCAATTGATGAAATCACAAAACCTCTGGAAGAAGCTTTGTCTGCCACTGAAGGCGTGATCCAAGTGTTTTCCCAAACCCGTGAAGGACGAGTCAGTATAGATTTGTACTTCCAACCAGGAGGAAATATTGACCAAGCCTTAAATGATGCTACAGCAGCCTTTAATAGAGCCAGAAGTGCCTTACCAGATACCATAGAATCACCACGCTTATTTAAAATCGACCCTTCCCAACTACCAGTCTATGAAATGGCTTTAACCTCACCCTCCTTAACAGGGGTGGATTTGCGCGTGTTTGCCGAAGAAGAACTAGAACGGGAATTAGGAGTTGTTCCCGGAGTGGCTGCGGTGAGTGTGTCGGGAGGTTTGCAAGAAGAAATTCGAGTTAATCTGGACTTAGATCGGTTGCAAGCTTTGGGTATCGGTTTAACCGATGTCCTAGATGAATTGAGAAACCGTAACCAAGACATTTCCGGTGGTAGGATCTTAGGAGTGAATTCTGAACCACTGACTCGGACTGTAGGACGGTTTAAAAATGCGGATGAAATTAGAAACTTATCCTTTGAAGTTGCCTCTGGTTCTAATTCATCAGTTCCCAGTCGCCGCGTCTATTTAAGAGACTTCGCCGAAGTCATCGACGGTTCAGAACAACAAAGAATTTATGTGTCACTGAATGGACAACCAGCAGTTAAAGTCAGTATTCAAAAACAGCCAGAGGCGAATACTGTCAATGTTGTCGATGCGGTGAAATTACGGTTAGAACAATTGCGAGAAGGTGGTGTGATTCCTGAAGGGACAATTATCACACCTACCTTAGACGAATCTAAATTTATCCGTAATTCTATCTCTAATGTGACAACTTCCGGGTTGATTGGTACAGGGTTAGCGGCGATCGCCGTCCTATTATTTCTCGGTTCTCTACGCCAAACCTTAATTATCGTCCTTGCTATCCCCTTAGCCACCTTAACAGCAATCATCTTAATGGGTTTATTTGGCTTATCCCTCAACGTTTTTAGCTTGGGTGGTTTAGCCTTGGGCGTGGGTATTGTCGTAGACAACTCCATCGTCATGTTAGAAAATATTGCCGAGGGCGTAGAAAATTCCAAATCCAAAATACAAAATTCAAAATACTCATCCTTCAACCGGTTAATTATTCAACAAGCAGAACAAAGCAGCCGAGAAGTAGAATCAGCCTTAATCGCCTCTACAAGCACGAACCTAGTAGCAGTATTGCCGTTTTTGCTGATTGGGGGCTTGATTGCTTTATTATTCAACGAATTAATTCTGACAATTAGCTTTTCCGTCGCTGCATCCATATTAATAGCAGTTACCGTAGTACCGATGCTGTGTTCACGGATGTTAGCATGGCAATTTTCTAGTTATTTGAGCAAATTTTGGTTATTGCGCCAGTTTAACCGCAGCTTTCTAGCCGCTACCGGGATGTATGCTGGCTTTTTGAGGATGATATTACGCTGGCGAATTGTAGTAATTGCGATCGCCATTATCCTCTTTGGTGGCAGTAGTTTATGGATGGTTCCACAAATACCTCAAGAAATTCTCCCCCGAATTAGTACAGGGCAAGCCAACCTATTCGCCCAATTTCCCCCAGGTACACCCTTAGAAACTAACCGCAAAGTCATGAATGCGGTAGACGAAATCCTCCAGCAACAACCAGAAACAGAATATGTCTTCTCTACCTCTGGCGGTATATTGTTTGGAACAAATACCAGTGCAAATCCCCTACGTGGTACGAGTAACATTACCCTCAAACCCGGTACAGATATCGATGCTTACATCGAACGAGTCACCCAAGCATTTAACAAATTAAATTTAGCAGGAATTCGTCTCCGCCTAGCCCCTGGACAAGTCCGAGGTTTAATAGTTAATAACTCCCCAGTTCGCAATGCTGACGTTGACGTTATTCTTCAGGGGAACAACTCAGAAGCTTTAGAACAAGCTAGTCGTCAAGTTCTCACCGCCTTAGAAGAACGTGTCACCCTCGCCAGATTCCGCCCTGATGCAGATGACAGACAACCAGAAATCCAAATTCTTCCCGACTGGGAACGAGTAGCAGCCTTGGGATTATCTACCCAAGATATCGGCAATACAATTCAAACAGCAATTGAGGGAAGCGTACCCACCCAACTACAACGCGGTAATCGTTTAGTAGATGTCAGAGTACAATTAAATGAATCTTCAGTACAAACACCTTCACAATTAGAAAGATTACCTTTATTTGTCGATGATCATCGCCAAGTGCGTTTAAGCGATGTTGCCCAAATAGTCGAAAGTCAAGCCCCAGGTGAAATACAGCGCATCAACCAACGCCAAGTAGCCATTTTTGCAGGTAACTTAACAGAGGGTGCTAGCCTGAGTGCAGCCTTAGCACAGGTAAACACCGTTATCAAAAGCTTAGAATTACCAGAAGGTGTGAGTATCTTACCCAGTTCAGCCGCCGCATCCAATCAACAACTACAAGGTTCATTGCAACTGTTAGGCGGGTTAGCCACCTTTCTAGTATTTGTAGTCATGGCAGTGCAGTACAATTCACTCATCGACCCGTTAGTAATTATGTTTACCATACCTCTAGCATTAGCTGGCGGTATTTTCGGACTTTATATCACTGAGACTGCCATTGGTGCAACTGTCGTAGTCGGTGCTGTATTACTCGTGGGGATTGTGGTTAACAACGCTATCATCATGGTGGAATTAGCCAACCAAATCCGGGAACGGGAAAAAATTGACCGCAAAACCGCTATTTTGCAAGCTGCACCTCAACGCTTACGTCCAGTTTTAATGACTACCATCACCACAGTTTTAGGGATGTTTCCCTTAGCATTGGGAATTGGTGAAGGCTCAGAATTTCTCCAACCCTTGGGTATAGTGGTATTTTCCGGTTTATCCTTAGCCACACTACTGACCCTGTTTATTATCCCCTGCTTTTACACCTTACTTCACGATGTACTCGGTGGAAGTTGGATAAAAACTGTGTTAATTTGGCTGCGTTTATGGAAGAAAAAGTTAAATAAAGCCTAATCTTAGTAATGAATGCTGAGTGTACTGCCAAACTAGACATCTGGTGAAAAATCATCTAGAGACGTAGCAGTGCTACGTCTTTTGTTTAATCAAAACATTATTGATTAAGTCTCAAGTAAAATACATTTATCAATCCGAGAATTGTACATATTTGAACGCCGAGAATAAATCACATTCCAGAAAAACTTCCAAGTAGAAACATTCAGAATTGATTGATCTAGCATTTGTGAAAAGCTTTGTAAATCTCGTTTTTTTAACGCCACTAAAGTCCAATGCAGTCTCAGGTAATTTTTAATTTCTTGCAAAGATGGTAAGTAAGATAGATGCTTTTCATTGATGAAATTGTAAATTTTTTCTTTCATCAAGATATTGGTATTGAGACGCTGGGTAAAAGAAAATTTCTGATTATAAGCACCAGTCCAAATTGTCCGATAAGCAAGGCATTGATTGATAAAAATACCATGCCCAAACTGAGCAATGCGAATCCACGAGTCAATATCATCACAGTTGGTGTCTAGTTGAGAATCCCAACCACCAGACTGTAAAAAAGCATCTCGGCGGCAAGCAACCTGAGCAGGTGTACCAAATGGTACTAATTCCATAAGCATACCATAGTGAATATCTGCTTGGGGGATATAAAAAGCTAAACCAGGCCCAAAGCGAGGAGTGCGACTCAATTCCACTTCTGTCTGATCGACTTGAGCCGCAATGCAAGAACAAATGACAGCATCAGGACACAGTGCGATCGCCTTGGTCATTTGTTCAATACAATTAACATCTAAATAATCATCATCATCTAAAAACTTAATCCAATCACCGCTAGCTTTCTGCACCCCAGCATTAACCGTAGCTGCATGACCTTGATTGACTTGATTGCGATGATAAACCACCACATCACCTAAACTCTTAACATAAATTTCTGTTTCGTCAGATGAGCAGTCATCAGCCACCACTACCTCGCAAGGAATCGTCTGTTTCAGTGCCGAATCAATAGCACGGCGTAACAAGTCTAAGCGGTTATAAGTAGAGATAACAATACTAAATTTCATAGATTTGCAGAAAAAAACCATATTTTGGCAATATAGCTTTCAACCGTAGGTAATCGTATCAGTAATATCATCAGTTTTGTGGGACTACTGACCTATAGCCAAGACAAATTGCTGCAAAAAAAAATTCTGCCATCCTGCACCGCAACCAGTGGACTGAAAGATGAGTTTCGATTTATGATGGATGATCGTGAGTTTTTTAAGCAGACTAGCTATGAACGCGCAAGAAATTATTCGCTCCATTGAAGCGGAACAACTAAAATCTAACCTGCCCCAAATCTATGTGGGTGACACCGTGAAAGTCGGCGTAAAAATCAAAGAAGGCGATAAATACCGTGTACAGCCCTACGAGGGAGTGGTAATTGCCATGCGTAACGGCGGTATTAACGAAACTATTACAGTTCGTCGTGTCTTCCAAGGCGTTGGCGTTGAACGGGTATTCTTATTACATTCCCCCCGCATTGAAAGTATTAAAGTCGTGCGTCGTGGTAAAGTCAGACGCGCTAAACTCTACTATCTGCGTGGTCGCGTTGGTAAGGCTACCCGGATTAAGCAACGCTTTGACCGTGCTTTGTAGGTGGTTCAGAGTAGGGAAAAATCCTAGTCAGCAGGCGGCATCCGCCGCTAGTTTGCAAAAAAAAAAATTTGTGATACAATAGCATTTGTGCGTTAAACTAAAAAAAGTTTCAGCACAACAAACAAACCCAACCCAGCTTGTGCGCTCTTAGTTCAGTTGGTAGAACGCAGGTCTCCAAAACCTGATGTCGGGGGTTCAAGTCCTCCAGGGCGCGCTCGAAAGTAAAAACACAGCCCGAATCAGTAGTACGTCTGCTAAGATAGCAGATAATGCTATTGATTTCGGGTCTAGTTGTTTAATACTTGCAGCTTTTTGGTTTCCAGTTCATTTGATGGAGTTAAAGCTGTCAACCTGGATGAAAACTAGCAGAGTATAGCTGTATTGAAAAAGATGGGGGGATAAACGACCATGGCCAAAAAAAATGAGGCAGAAATCGCGGAAAACTCTAGTGGGTTTAACTTTCTCAACTTTTTTCAAGGAACCAGAGAAGAACTAGAGAAAGTGGTTTGGCCTAGTCGCAAGCAACTGGTAAGCGAATCAGCCGCCGTGTTGCTAATGGTGACACTCTCCGCTTCTTTAATCTATTTGGTTGATGGATTGTTTTCTTGGGTAGCAAAACAGGTATTCTGATGACTTTTGCAACAGACGAACCAATGGACTCGGCGTTGCAGTCAGAGGAAACAGCAATAAAAGCCTCTAAAGAAGCACGCTGGTATGCAGTACAAGTAGCCTCCGGCTGTGAAAAGCGAGTTAAAACAAATTTAGAACAGCGCATCCAAACCTTTGATGTCGCTGACAAAATTATTCAGGTAGAAATTCCCCATACACCAGCAGTGAAAATCCGTAAGGATGGAAGCCGCCAGCACACAGAGGAAAAAGTTTTTCCTGGCTATGTGCTAGTAAGGATGATGATGGATGATGATACCTGGCAGGTGGTAAGGAATACATCCCATGTGATTAACTTTGTGGGAGCAGAACAAAAACGTGGCAGCGCGAAAGGTCGCGGACACGTTAAACCAGTACCCCTGAGCCACTCAGAAGTAGAACGGATATTCAAACAAACCACCGAACAAGAGCCAGTAGTCAAAATAGACATGGCAACTGGTGATAAGATAGTCGTGCTTTCTGGCCCATTTAAGGATTTTGAAGGCGAGGTGATTGAAGTTAGCCCAGAACGGAGTAAACTAAAAGCCTTGCTCTCAATTTTCGGGCGAGACACACCAGTAGAACTGGAATTTAATCAGGTAGAAAAACAGAGCTAAATATCAATGGCAAAGAAAGTAGTAGCGGTCATTAAACTGGCCCTGAATGCTGGAAAAGCCAACCCAGCACCCCCAGTTGGCCCTGCACTGGGTCAACATGGTGTTAACATCATGATGTTCTGCAAAGAGTACAACGCCAAAACAGCAGACCAAGCTGGGATGGTGATTCCTGTAGAAATTTCGGTGTATGAAGACCGGAGTTTTACATTTGTACTCAAAACCCCACCAGCATCAGTATTGATTCGCAAAGCCGCAAAAGTTGAAAAAGGTTCTAACGAACCCAACAAAAAGAAAGTCGGTTCCATTACTAAGGCGCAATTAAGAGAAATTGCCCAAACTAAACTACCTGATCTCAACGCCAACGACATAGAAGCGGCGATGAACATTGTGGCAGGAACCGCTAAAAACATGGGCGTAACCATTACTGATTAGTCGAGAGTGTGAGTCAAAAGCTCAACTCTCAAGACTATTGATAACTAAAAATATGCGGGGGAGAAGTTTAGCTTCGCCATCAACCCCAGGAGAAAAAAATGACAAAAAAAGTATCACGCCGCTTGCGAGAATTGCAAGCCAAAGTAGAAGATAGAGAATACGCGCCTCTAGATGCTTTAAGCTTGTTGAAAGAGACAGCAACAGCAAAATTTTCTGAAGCTGCGGAAGCTCATATCCGTTTAGGTATTGACCCAAAATATACAGACCAACAACTGCGTACTACAGTAGTTCTACCTAAAGGCACAGGGCAAACAATACGAGTAGCTGTAATTGCCCGTGGTGAAAAAGTTACAGAAGCCTCAAATGCTGGTGCTGACGTAGTTGGTTCTGAAGAACTGATTGACGAAATCCAAAAAGGCAGAATGGATTTTGACAAGTTGATTGCTACACCTGATGTGATGCCACAGGTAGCAAAACTTGGTAAAATGTTAGGCCCCCGTGGTTTAATGCCATCACCAAAAGGTGGAACAGTCACCTTTGACATTGCCAGTGCGATCGCCGAATTTAAAGCAGGTAAATTAGAATTCCGGGCTGACCGTACAGGCATCGTTCATGTTATGTTTGGTAAGGCATCCTTCTCGCCAGAAGATTTATTGGTAAACCTGAAGGCGTTGCAAGAGACAATTGATCGTAACCGTCCTTCAGGTGCTAAAGGCCGTTATTGGCGTTCAATTTATGTGTCTGCCACAATGGGGCCATCCATTAGAGTCGATGTTGCTGCTCTGAGAGATTTTAAACTGACTGAAGCTGCTTAATTAGGGACTGGTGATTGGGGACTGGGGACTGGGAATTAGGAAAAAGAAGAAAATAATTACCTCTTTGCCTCATACAAATGCCCGATGCCCAATACCCAAAATTAAATAAGCAAAGCCGGAGACAGCAGGTGCTAATAGCTTAATATCCTGCCGAGGTAAAAACTCTATTGCCGAAAGTAGCACGTAAAATCGTGTGTCATTACGGCAGCCAGAGTCTTGATACTCAACCCCGGCTCAGATAGCTGGGGTTTATTGTTATCCGGTAGTCAGAAGAAATTATCTCCAGAGGAATCGACAATTGTTTTGAGGAGGTGAAACCGATATGGGTAGAACACTAGAAAACAAAAAAGAAATAGTCGCAGAACTCAAAGAAACTTTGAGCGAGTCAAGTTTAGCACTCGTAATTGAGTACCAAGGTTTGACAGTTTCCGAAATTACCGACTTACGGCGGCGGTTGCGTCCGAGTGGTGCTGTCTGCAAAGTGACTAAAAACACTTTGATGGGTATTGCCATTCAAGACGATGAAAAATGGCAACCAATGTCTGAGTTGCTCAAAGGTTCTTCTGCCTTTTTGTTAGTTAAAGAAGATTTCTCTTCTGCAATTAAGGCTTATCAAGATTTCCAAAAAGCCACCAAGAAGACAGAACTTCGTGGCGGCGTAATGGAAGGCCGCTTGCTGAAAGAACCGGATGTCAAAGCTTTAGGAGATTTGCCATCCAAAGAGCAACTTATGGCTCAAATTGCTGGAGCTATCAACGCTTTGGCGACAAAAGTGGCCGTTGGTATCAACGAAGTTCCCAGTGGTTTGGCGCGTGCTTTGCAAGCTGTCGCTGATAAAGAAAATAGTGGCGGTGAAAGTGCCAGCGAGTAATAGGTAACAGGTTTTTTCAAACTAATTGCCAATTACTAATTATCAAATACCAAATCAACAAATTCAGGAGTAAGATAAATGTCTGCTGCAACCGATCAAATTTTAGAACAATTGAAATCCTTAACTCTGTTAGAAGCTGCTGAGTTAGTTAAGCAAATTGAAGAAGCTTTTGGCGTAAGTGCTGCTGCACCTGCTGGTGGAATGATGATGATGGCTGCTCCTGGTGCTGGTGCTGGTGCGCCTGCTGAAGCAGCAGAAGAAAAAACCGAGTTTGATGTAGTTCTGGAAGCTGTACCAGCTGATAAGAAGATTGCTGTACTGAAGATTGTACGCGAAATCACTGGTTTGGGTCTAAAAGAAGCTAAAGACTTGGTAGAAGCTGCTCCTAAGCCTATCAAGGAAGGTATTGCTAAGGAAGCTGCTGAGGACGCTAAGAAGCGGATTGAAGAAGCTGGTGGTAAAGTCACCATTAAGTAATTCAGGCAGAAGGTAGGAGGAGAAATATATTTATATATCTTTCTTCTCTGCCATCCCATGCTTCAGTTTTTTACTTATTAAAAAAGAGCCTCATAAGGCTCTTTTTTAATGAGGTTTGTAGTGAGGACTTTAGTCCTCTCTTTTAATTCGTACATAAGGGCGGGCTTTCCTGCCCAATCCACAAGAGTTAGGATATTAAATATGTACTGCATTAACTGACAAAGTGCTGTATCTACAGTTAAGAATAAAGGGCATCTTTATCAAGGAATGGGATAAGGTGGGCAATAGTAAAAATTCGCTTCAGCCCTGATTTTTATTTTGGGTAAATTGCCCACCCTATGGTTATTAAAAAGGACTAAAGTCCTGACTAAGAAATGGTTATCTGACAGAGAATGCTTCGCTGAATCTGCGAGTTACAGGTTCAACGATGAAAGTCAAAATTGATTTCTTACGAGTTACTATTTCACCAGTTGCCACCATTCCTGGCGTAAATTCTACTTCTTGACCTCGCACAGTCAAGGCGTGTTTATTTAATTTAATTCTGGTGGGAAATACTAAGCCTAAATCTTTATCGACAACTGCATTGGGGCTGACTTGCACAACTTCGCCTTCAATTGTGCCGAATTCTTGGAAGGGAAAAGTTGCCATTTTTACTTTTGCTTTCATCCCTTTTTGGATAAAACCAATATCACGGTTGAGGACTTTTACTTCTAATAGTATTTCTTCCCCTTCCGGTAAAATTGACAGTAATTCTTCTCCTGCTTGTACTGGCCCTTTTGTTGCTTTAATTTTATAGATAGTTCCGGCTACGGGAGCTTTGATAGTTTCTCCTTCTTTTTGTTTTCTGGCTTGTTCTAATTGTCCAGTGACATTTGTGAGTTCTTCTCGACGCTTGTTAATTTGGGTTAAAATTTCGCTTTGGCGTTCTGATGCTATACGTTGAGCTTGATTCCAAGCTGCTTGATAGGCTGCTTGAGCTTGGCGAATTTCTTCACTTTGTGCAGCTATATCTTTTTGTAGGGATGTAACTCTGTCTTTGGCTTCTGTTAACCGATTTTGAGCATTTGTTACTTCGTCTTTAGCTCTGGTAATTTCTGTTTGGGTGCGAGTTAATCTTTCTTGTGCTTCTAGGTAATCTACTCTAGGGACTGCACCGGGAGTAATCAGGGTGCGGAGATTTTCTTCTCGACTTTGAGCGATCGCTAAATTGCTTTCAACTTGATCACGGATGCTTTCTGCATTCACAAGATTAGTTTGAGCATTAGCTACACTTTTTTCCGCACTAGCTAAATTATCTTGTAACCGCGTCAGTCGCACTTTTGCCTGATCTATGAGTGCTTTTTGACGATTTGCTTCGGCTTCTGCGGCTGCTTGACGGGCTTGGTAGTCTCGCAAACGCGATTTTAATAGTTCATCCTGTATTGCAATACCAGTGTTATTACCACCGATGCGTTCTGCTTGTAAACGTTGTAAATCTTCTTGAATTAATTTATTCGCTTTGGCTAGGCGTGTAACATCAGTTTGTTTGAGATCGGAATCACGCTGAATCAGGACTTGATCTTTAGTGACGCGATCGCCTTCTTGGACTTTAATTGCTACAATCGATCCATTACCCAAGGATGTGACTGGTCTAACTTGGGTAGACGCGATTAATTCTCCTTGTGCAACCGCTACCTCATCGATTTCCGAAAAATGCGCCCAGGCGATCGCACCAAATACTACTAAACTAATCGTTCCTGCTAATAATCTAGTATACAGTGCAGGTAATTCTTTAACTGCCTTACCTAATTCATAAGATAATTGGTCTTCTGGTCTAGCAAATTGCTGTTTTGTTTGCCGTGCTTGAGCAGCGTTAGCTGATAGGGAATATTTCATCATGAGGTACTGGGGATTGGGTATCAATCAATTCAAAATTCAAAATTCAAAATTCAAAATTAAAGAATGGTTGGGCATAGGGCATTAGGCGGAAGAGGACGGGAAGACACGGTGAGTTCAATTCCCCGTGTCTCCGTGTCCCCGTGTCCCCGTGTCCCCGTGTCAGCGAAGCTTCCCTGCCCCCCTGCTTCTTCCTTCCAGTCCCTAACTTCTACTTCAAACTGCTAAATAGCGTCTTAAAAAACTTTCTAGGGTTTCTAATTCTAAATTGAAAGTTTGCTCTAAAAGAGCTATTTCCTCTTTTCTACAGAAAAATTCTTCAGACAGTAACGTTCTAAAAGTTCCCAACGCTTTTTGTGTTTCAGGATTAATTATTCCCAACACACTCCGCAACCCATCAACCGCTAATAAAGGTAAGTTAATCACTATTGGTTCTTGATTAAAGATACGGCTGAAAATTTGGGGAATATCCTCACGCAACAAAATCTCTGGCCCTCCAACTGAGAAGATTTGGTTACAAGCACCTGCAACCGTCACTGAATCTACAGCTATTCTGGCTAAATCATCTGTACTCACAATAGAGGTGCGATTTTTAGGATCACCAATCAAGAAATATAACCCTGTTTCTCTGAATCTTTCTGCCAAAGGCAGCAAATTAGATGCTAATCCAGCCGGACGTAAAATAGTGTAATTTATGCCACTAGCAGCTAAATAACGTTCTACAGCTCGTTTAGCTTTGAATACGGGAGCGTCTTCATACCCTCGGTCAGCACCTAGTACGGAAATGAAAACAAAATGCTGCACTCCCATAGCTTTAGCTTGATTAATCAGTTCAATATTAGCACGGTAGTCTAAAGCCAGGGCATCATTATCAGAACCGTGCGCGCTGATTATATATTGCACACCCTGACAAGCTTGGGCGATATCTTTGTCATACTTTAAATCACCGATGAAGATGTCTGCACCTCGGTGTTCTAATTCGCCATAACGAGAAGTAAGGCGGACAAATGCGCGCACAGACTCCTCCCGTTGGCGTAAGAGTCGCACAACTCGCCGACCAATGTCTCCCGTTGCTCCAGTTACTAAAAACATAATGATTGGGGATTGGGGATTGGGGATTGGGGACTGGGGAAGTTTTTTCTTCCCTACTTTCTCTCAGTACCCCATATCTAATTTAAAATCTCCAGTTTAAAATTCCACAATCACTGGTGTATGGTCGCTGGGTTGGGGTAACTTTCTAGGAGAGATATCAATAGTGCAGCTTTTAGCTTGTGCGTATAAAACAGGTGTGAGATAGTGATGATCAATCCGCCAACCGAGATTGCGGCGAAAAGCGGCGGTGCGGTAGTCCCACCAGCTAAAGTGTCCGCCTTCGCTAGTAAATTTACGGAAAGCATCGGCAAAACCTAATTCTAGAACATCTCGTAAAGCTTGACGCTCGGCTTCAGATGCCATGATGTGATTTTCTAGATTTTTAACTTGTTCATGAATATCTTTGTCTTCTAGGGCGATATTAAAGTCACCACACATACAGATAGCAGCTTGCGATCGCAATAGTGTTTGCAAATACTGCCGCAGCACTGTCAACCAGCGTAGCTTATATTCATATTTCTCACTACCGACGGCTGAACCATTGGGAACATACAGGTTCACAATCCGAATTCCATCGAATATACCCGTAATTACTCGTTTTTGTTCATTCCAGAGCGGATCAATATCTGGCAGAATCGCTGCAAAGCCGCTACTCACATCCTCAAGGGGTTTGAGGCTAATTAAGGCTACTCCGTTATAAGCTTTCTGCCCTGAAAAATAAACATGATAACCTAAGTCTTCTATAGGCGATCGCGGAAAATTAGCATCTATAACTTTGGTTTCTTGCAAACACAGAACATCAACAGGATTTTGCCTTAACCAATCAATCACCTGTTCTAAACGAGTCCGAATCGAGTTGACATTCCAAGTGGCTACTTTCATTAGTGGCTTGATAGTTCGTAAATGAATAATGGATTTTTTGCGGTTTTTTTTACGATTGTTTAATATTTACCAGTTTTCTTGGTTTTTTACCATTTTCTCGAAATCGGCACTATAAAAAATTGATCCCTTACAGATTTTTAGTATTCTAAACTACAAAATCTATATTTTTGTCAGATATGCTACAAAATATATAACTTAATTATGTTTCCCCAGGCAGATGTAGCTAGAAAAGGTTAGCTTTATCCTAGAAAGAGTGGGACAGTGACTAGAGTAACGGTTTCTCATATATCTTTGATATCCGTAATTTGTTTACGGTACTTTTAACCGAGATGGCGTTTTTAGATGTTAGTTAGGTTAATTTAGATTTCAAAACAGTAAGTAATAATTTTTCTCCTCATACAATGAAGACGGAAATCTGAATTGTGAGGAGAATTTGATCGGCTGAACCAAAACAATTTATGAAAATCGCTCAAGTAGCCCCCTTATGGGAACGAGTTCCACCTCCTACTTATGGAGGTATTGAATTGGTAGTGAGTCACTTGACTGATGAGTTAGTGCGTCGCGGTCATGAAGTAACATTATTTGCTTCTGGTGATTCTCAAACATTGGCTCGTTTAGCAGCAGTTTACCCGCGTGCATTACGTTTAGAACAAACCGTCCAAGAGTATGCTGTATACGAGATGCTAGAACTTAGCCAAGTTTACCAACAAGCGACGGAATTCGATATTATCCATTCTCATGTAGGGATTTCGGCATTACCTTTAGCGAGTTTGGTATCCACTCCCACAGTGCATACACTGCACAGTAGTTTTACCAAAGATAACCGTAAAGTATATAGTCACCACCAACAACAACCATACATTAGTATTAGTAACGCCCAGCGTCAAATTAACCTCAACTATATTAGAACCGTTTATAACGGGATTGAGCCAGCAGATTATCCGTTCATCGCCGAACCGAAAGCACCGCCCTATTTGGCGTTCCTCGGTCGCTTTTCACCAGAGAAAGGCCCACAATATGCCATAGCGATCGCTAAACAAAGTGGTTGGCGGTTGAAAATGGCAGGAAAAGTTGATGTAGGAGATTTAAAGTTTTTTGAACAAGAGATTGCCCCCCATATAGATGGTCAGCAAATAGAATATTTAGGTGAAATTAACCATACTCAAAAAGCTGAACTTCTGGGCAACGCTGCCATTACTCTTTTCCCAATAAATTGGCAAGAACCTTTTGGGTTAGTAATGATTGAATCAATGGCAACAGGTACACCTGTGATTGCGATGAATCGCGGTTCTGTGCCAGAGGTAATAGAACAGGGCAGAACGGGTTTTATCTGCCAAAGTTATGAGGAAATGCAAGCAATGATTCCGGCGGCTTTGGAATTAAATCGTCAAAGCTGTAGAGAATATGTAGAAACCAAATTTAGTGTTACGAAAATGGTTAATGAATATGAGGCGGTTTATGCAGAAATTCTCAAAAGCCGCATCAAATTAAATGGTTACATCCATGCAGCGACAATTAGATTTTAACAAGCAAGTTTTTCTCACACTTTTGTGTAAAATTTTTTAAGGAGGACATTGGTATGAGTATGCGAACCAACAATTGTCCATGTTGTGGCGGTTCTCTCCTGCGCCATGTCCGCCACGGCGAACTATATTGGTTCTGTCTGTCTTGCCGACAAGAAGTCCCACTATTAACTGTGAATCGTTTAGCGAATGTCGATACTCGCCATTCTGGTGTAGTTTCTCAGTCTGCTGTCAAGTCATAAATTAGGTCATATTTTACACCATTCTTAATCAGCGTCAGCCGATGCACTGCTTGAGATTTGCTGAATATTTCTTTGTGCAAGTTAGTGGCAATGCCCACCCTACAAAAAATCTGATCACGTAACTCTGGCAAGATATGTGTGATCAGAAAACTAGCTCTACCTGATACAATCAGGTGGAGCGAATTTTATAGGTTTAAGGCTGTGCTAGCAGCATTGTTATATGGTCAGGAAGATTTACGCTTAGAACAAGTTGCTGACCCCTCTCCAGAGGTGGGGGAAGTGGTGATTAAAGTAATAGCAGCGACAACTTGTGGAACAGATTTAAAGGTCTGGCGGCGTGGTGGTCATGCAAAGATGCTGAAACCGCCGACTTTGTTCGGTCATGAAGCCGCAGGTGAAATTATTGCAGTCGGTGCAGGTGTGACGGGTTGGCAAGTAGGCGATCGCATCGTGGCGAATAATTCTGCCCCCTGCATGAAATGCTTCTTTTGTCAACACCAAGAATATTCTCTTTGTCCGCATTTAACCTGGAATAACGGCACATTTGCCGAATATTTAAAAATTCCTGCGCCTATCGTTGAGCATAATATGTTGCGCGTGCCGGAAGAATTGCCCTTAGAATTGGCAGCAATGACAGAACCCTTGGCTTGTGTATTACATGGGGTAGCCCGTTCTCATGTCAAACCCAGAGATAAAGTAGTTGTTTTGGGAGATGGCGCGATAGGATTGATGTTTGTGGCAACTTTGGCGGAGACTGCGGAAGTCTTGCTATGGGGAGGTAACAACCATAGACTAGAAATTGGTGAAAAACTGGGTGCAGCTAAGACCTTTAATTATCATCAAATTTCCGATATTCCGGGAGTGGTGAAAGAACTTACCCAAGGTTGGGGCGCAGATGTGGTGATAGAAGCGACGGGTGTACCTAGTGTTTGGGAAACTGCGATCGCTTGCGCTCGTCCTGGTGCTACCGTTAACTTATTCGGTGGTTGTCCACGAGATACAACCATCACCGTCAACACAGAACAATTACATTACAGCGAACTCACCTTAAAAGGCGTATTTCACAATACACCGGAATATGTCAGGGCTGCACTTGCATTGATAGCTAGCCGCAAAATCCCATTTGAATTATTGATTAGTGAACAACGACCTTTAAAAGAATTAGAACAAGTTTTTCATGACATGAAAGCGCGGAAAGTCATTAAGGTAGCGATGACACCTTAAGAATCCGCATTACAAAACTTTAGCATTTTATCCTTGACCTTATACCAAAGTATAAGGTTTAGGATAAACACACTCGGATCGAGGGAGTGAAGATGCTACAAGTTGGTGAAATCTCCCGCCAATTAGGACTAAATCCCCAAACTATTTACTTTTATGAACGGATTGGGCTGATTCCTCCACCGCAGAGGAGTGAATCAGGTTATCGTCTGTTCAGTCAGCAAGATGTCAATCGCCTAGCGTTTATTAGTCGGGCGAAAGGATTGGGATTGAGTTTGGAGGACATTAAAAAAATATTAGTCCTCAAGGATGGGCGATCGCTTACCTGCAAAGCTATGTATGACAGACTTAACCAAAAATTGCAGGAAATCGACGAGCAAATTCAACAACTCCAGAAATTGCGTGATGAACTTTTACCGCTAGTTGAACGCTGCGGCGAGAAATTGACACACCCCGATCCTAGTTATGAGTGTGTTGTCTTAGAGGATTGATTATGCTCAAAGTTGAGATTTTGGGAAAAGGTTGTCAGAAATGTCATCAACTAGAAGCGAATACAAGGGAAGCGATCGCTACTCTAGGAATTGATGCTGAACTCACCCATATTACCGACCCGATTGCAATAGCGCAACGGGGTATCATGACAACTCCCGCCTTAGCTATTAATGGCAAAGTCGTCAGTAAAGGTCAAGTTTTACCACCCACTCAAATCCAAACACTGTTGCAATGAACACTAATGACAGTGGGAGGATATTTTCATGTTTGACCCATTTTATCCCTTTGACTGGCTAGCAACCCAAATTGTGACGCGACTCTTGGGACTATCAATAGAATCTCATTTGGGAGCGAGTTGGCATTTCTTCTTGTATGATGTTCCCAAAGTATTAACCTTATTGCTAACGATTAGCTTTGTAGTGGGTACGCTGCAAAGCTTCCTCCAACCGGAACGAGTGCGTTTTTGGCTAGGTGGCAAACGTACCTTAATCGGTAATATCATGGCGGCAACAGTAGGAATTTTCACCCCCTTTTGTTCCTGTTCAGCTGTACCGTTATTTATCGGATTTTTAGAAGCTGGCGTACCTTTAGGGGTAACATTTTCTTACCTGATTTCCGCCCCGATGGTGAATGAAGTAGCTGTAGTCTTACTCTGGGGCTTGTTTGGGCTAAAAGTGACATTGCTATATATTGGCTTTGGCGTAGGGCTAGCGATCGCCGCAGGTTATAGTATAAGTCTGCTGAAACTAGAAAAATGGGTAGAACCCTTTGTCTGGAAACTGCAACAAACCAGACGAGAACAACCGCAGCATCAAGAAGAATTTGAGCCAATTAGATTCACCTGGCGGGATAGATGCCAACAAGGACAGTTTCAAGCCAGCGAAATTTTTAAATCCGTTTGGATATATGTCATAGTTGGGATAGCTGTAGGTGCTGGTATTCACGGCTACGTTCCCACAGAAATGATCAACCGTTGGGCTGGTGCAGAAAATCCTGTTGCTGTTCCCATTGCGGTGATTTTAGGCGTTCCTCTCTATGCGAATATTGCCGGAGTTCTGCCCATTACTGAAGCCTTAGTTAACAAAGGAATGCCACTAGGAACAGTGCTATCATTTACAATGGCAGTGACAGCTTTATCATTTCCTGAGATAGTGATACTCAGAAAAGTATTAAAACCCCAACTGCTGATAGTGTTTATTACACTGGTGACTGTGGGTATTATCAGCATCGGGTATTTGTTCAACTCAATTTTAATTTGACATATCTTTCAGTAAAACGGGAATCCTAACCATAAAGAAATTTCTTGGTAAGTCCCCTATAGAAAAATGCTCAAAACAACTCGGCTCAACTGTTTGATTTATGCTTGTTCTCTAGCTTCTGCGCTAGGCTTAGGAATGCTGTTTAATACCAAAGCCAACGCCTTACCAGGACAAACTACAGAAGAAGTAGCTACTTGGATTCAAGCCCATCCCACCCTACGCCCTCGCCGTGGAGAAAAATTCTTTATTCAAAAGAGTGACACAGCCGCCCAAAGATTCACCTTTCAAGCTTCCGTATTACCTCCTGGTAGAGTACAATTCACCAGAGACAGAAGTAAAATTCGCTACGAGCGTCTAGCGATGTATGATGCCATTAACGGCATGACATTACAACGCCTACAAGAATCATTGCGGATAATTTACGGCTTAGATATTTACCAAGACTTTAGAAACGCACAAGTCATATACGAATATCCCAACCAAAGCGCAATTAATGCCGCCAGAATGGCTAAAACCCCAATTAGAGAAGCCTTAAAAGGAGAATTGCGAGTAGGCGATCGCTACGCCTATTGGGTAGAAATAGCCAAACCACGCGACAGTAAAGCCTTTGCAGGACAAATGACAGTATTCCTCAAAACCGACCTAGACAAACTAGAAGCAGAACTACGAAATCGTTAGTTTAAAACATGACGATTTTAATCAACCTTGTAAACACCACATCCCCGACCTTCCCAAACAGCCGGGGACTTACTCCTAAAAAAACTCCGCGTACCTCCGCGCACCTCTGCGTTAAAACTCCTCACTCCCTATAAACTCCCAGCAGGAGGAGTTTGCCAAACACCAGAAAAAATACTTTCAACAGCAAAAGCAATCCTCAGCAAATCTTCCTTAAGTAAAGGCGGCCAGTCCACACCAGCCCGCCGCCCCGCCACAAATAACTGTTGACTTTTGACACTTAATTCATAAAGAGCAAAAGCCAACTCTCTATCGAGACTAGGGGATGGTTTCAAAGCTTCAAAAACAACTTTTAAAGCCAATAAAATCGACGTAATTTGACCCGGAACAGGTGGTTTTCCTTGCTGCATCCGCATCAACAAAGCATCAGGGTTTTCCTCAATTGCTATTGTTTGCCCTACTAGGAGTTTGCGAGCGGTTTCGTAATTCATTTATACAGCGCGGGGTAGGTTTTTACACAACATACGCAGTTGGTTATGCGCTAGACTTTCCTATCTGGTATGTAAGTCTAGGTTGACATACTCACGCCCGGTAGAACGGGGCGTGATTCTTGACAGTTCACAGTAACTTGCTACCGAAGTAGTCTGAGAGTCACTCCCTGTCCGTTTAAGGTCGTGCCGTTCGCGTAGCGTGCCGAAGGCATGCCCCATGCCGACCATTTCTATATTTCTAGATGCGTTTTCATCCCTTTCCTGCTCAGTACCGCAACTTAAACAGAGTATTGAGCGAACTCTAAGGTCAATTTTACCCCAACGAAAACCACAGCATGAACATACTTGACTTGTTGGTTGCCATCTATCTATTACTCGAAAATCACGATTAAACTTTTCTGATTTAGCTTCACAAAGGTTTCTAAACTCTCGCCATCCCTGCAAACTAATTACCCTAGATAGTCTACGGTTTTTAACCATTCCTGATACATTCAAGTCTTCCAAGACAATTACTTGGTTATCGCTAACTATTTTGGTTGACAACTTGTGCAAAAAATCTTTTCTAGTATCAGTAATTTGGTTATGTAGTTTAGCAATTTTAACGCGAGTATTATTTCTCCTTTTTGAATCTTTTTGTTGCCTTGCTAATTTCCTCTGTAGCTTACGAATTTTACGGTCAGATTTTGAGTAGTCTGGACTTAAAGATTTTTCTCCATTACTCATGACTGCAAATATTTTTAGACCCAAATCAATACCTATGCTTTGGTTTTTAACAACAGTATTATTAGGTTCGACTTCTACAACAAAGCTAAGAAAATAGCGGTTAGCACAATCTTTAATAACCGTGACTGAACTAGGCTCAGATGGCCACTCTCTTGACCAAATTGGTTTTATTATCCCAATTTTAGCCAAATAAACTTCTCCAGTTTTTACAGAAAAACCTGCTTTGGTAAACTCTGCTGATTGTGAGTTGGTTTTCTTCTTAAATCTAGGAACACCAACCTTTTTACCCTTTCTCTTGCCCTTAAGGGAATTGAAAAAGTTTTTGTAAGCTACATCTAAGTGTCTAAGAGACTGTTGTAGTGGCACTGAAGAAACATCAGATAGCCACTTTCTTTCGTCAGTCTTTTTAGATTGGGTAAGCATTGCTGAGAGTTTGTTGTACCCTGGCAATTTTTCAGATTGCTTACAGATAGCTAAAGCATGTTAAACTAAGCGATTCCCTCACGAGAACCGCTCGTCTTCAAAACCGGACGTGAGACTTTCACCTCATCCGGCTCCTCAGTAATAAGGCTCTTTTCATGAGTATCTCTGTTACCCGATTTGACGGGCTTAGGCTTGGCACTATTGCAGCCAAATTTGGTGCCAGAACTGTCATCACTAGCAGTCTTTTTATCGTGGCAATGACGGTGAAGTAGCTGGATATTTCTCATTTCATTCTTTCCACCTTGCGATTTGGGAATGATATGGTCAATTTCCATCACCGATTGTTCTGTAAAGTACAGTCCGCAGTAGGTACACTTACCTTTCTGTTGCTTCAGAAGTGTTGCCACTCCTTTGGGTATTTCCGGGTGTTTCCCCATTCTTGAACTCCAGTAAACTAGGTTGCCGTCATAAGGACTAGCATCGCCTTTAACTTTCACATGGCGGACAATTGGTGTCTCGCTATGTTTTAGTAACCGCAACGGGGTTTTCCCTGACTGCCTGGTTGCGAATACCCAGTTATCACCACCTATGGTTTGCCAGTATTTATTGGCTATCCATTTTCCCGATTTGTTTGGGTGGCGGTTTAGTCCCCAGCTTTTTAGTTTTTGGTATATTTTGTGACCTAGTTCGGAGAATGTTTCTCCACTAACCACAGTGCTGTAATAGTTAGCCCACCCTCTGATAATGGGGTTCAAATGGGTTATGAGTGCCGCTTGGGGGGCTGCTTTATGCTGTTCTATTACCTCGGTGATGCGGTCGTAATGTACCTTGACTTTTTCCTTGCTGGGTTTGATGTATGTCTTGAATCCAAGTGGTTTCCCGTGGGTATTACAACCCGTGTTGTATTTTCCTACTGGGTACTGCCTGATGTAAAATCCCAGGAAGTTAAACCCTGCGTCTTGCTCCTCATGCTTAATTAATGTGTGAGCAAGACGTGTTTTACTTGTTTTCAGTTCAAGTCCTATGTTATTCAACCACTCGGAGATGACCTCTTTACATCTCTGGACAACGGTTAAGTCTTCATGCAGTATCACGAAGTCATCGGCGTATCGAATTAAGCTTAAGGATTCGCGATTACCTCGCTTGCTATGTCCTCTGGGGGTTGGTAGTGTATCTGCTACCTGCTTTATCCGTTCTTCCATCCCGTGAAGGGCAATGTTAGCCAGTAGGGGAGAAATGACCCCTCCTTGTGGCGTACCCTCAGATGTGGGGAACAACTCTTTTCCGTCCATCACTCCCGATTTGAGCCAAGCATTTATCTGGCGTTTAAGTGTCGGAAATGTATTCAATTTTCTTAGTAGTTCCCTGTGGTTGATGCGGTCGAAGCATTTGGCAATATCGGCATCTAACACATATTTGGCTTTATGCTTTATTGCGTTGAATATTGCCTCGACAGCATCATGACATGAACGTCCTGGTCGGAAGCCATAAGAGTTAGGTTCAAATCTTGCTTCCCACTCCGGCTCAAGCACTAATTTAACCAATGCCTGAGTAGCTCTATCGTACATCGTGGGAATTCCAAGTGGACGTTTTTTGTCTGTTCCTGGTTTGTCTATCCATACCCTTCGGGTGGGTTTGGATTTCCCCTTTAGCTCAAGATTTTTCACCAGTTTTAGCCTTTGGATGGGCGAGAGTTTTTTAACTCCGTCTACTCCGGCTGTACATTTGCCCTGGTTATCTTGCGTCACGCGACGTACCGCCAACATTCTTGCCGACCAAGACCTCATCAATGTCTTTTGGAGTCTGCGAACTGCCTTCAAATCACCACGACTAGAGGCTTGGAATATTCTCTTTTGCAGCTTGTAAACCCTACGTTCCAGCTTGCGCCAGTCTGTTTGGCTCCATTCCACCGTCTGATTGTTCAGCGTATTAGACATATTTACTGCTACTCGACACTATTCCTTCCTTATTACCGTGAGTCTGTCAGCCTATCCTTACTATTACCGCAAGGCGTTTGCTTCTGACTCAATCCCACCCATCCGCAGTATCCGGTTAGCACCTACTCAGAGTATTCGACCTCTCTGAGAGCTTACGGAGGGTTACTTCGTTCCGAGTGACCATACTATGAGTCTTTAGAGTTCCACTATCCACCGGGTTTATTTAGAGATGCTGTTGGTCGAGGAACGATACGCCAACCTATTATCCTTTGCCTTTTGGCTCCAGCTAATCAGTCCTTTTTGCTGGTTGTCGTTGACGATGGTTTAAACGTGTCTTCAAACCGAAGTTTTACTCATGGACTCTCTGCTTGCCCCGCACTACCTTGGACTAGGAGTGTGGAAGGGCTTTTAATCCCGCTTTACGGATTGATGGCTAGTCGCTACCGTAGGGAATATGCTTTCACCTGGCATCTACAGGGGAGGGATTTACACCCTCATGGTCACTCAGTTGTCAAGGTTCTGTTTCGGGATTATTCCCTAATTTACCTTGCTGCTAATCCCCCAAAACCCTTACAGGATTTGGTTTATAGCAAACGAATCGCACCATTCCAGACAACCCGAACACATCCAAACAACTGAGCTAAACTCCGTTGTTGTTGGTCTGTTGGGTAGAATCTATACTGATACCTAGCTTTCATAAATATATATCTATTGTTGTGTATGGCGTTAAGATTCCACTTGAATTTGTCTGACTACAGTCAGGGCGGAATAACTTACCCCAGCTGTACCTTCCCCTGGATGGGTAGAGTCACCCACTAACCATAAATGATTGATGGGTGTACGGTTAGCAAAACCAAAGGGGCCAAAGGTGGGAATTCTTTGACCAATACCGCCAACTATACCGCGATCGCGAGCTGTGTAATGAGCAAAAGTCCGGGGTGTGGCAGCTTCTTGATAAACTATGGTTTCTGGTTTGAGATAAAAGTATTGAGCTAGTTTGGCGATCGCTTCTTGAGTATACTTTTCTTTTAATCCTGAGTAATCTTCAGTACGCCACCACGGTTCAGGGTTAACAAAAGATGAAGCGATAATTGTCGCTTTCCCTTCCGGGGCGCGTCCATCACCTGCATGACTCACAGAAACAAATAAAGAATTATTCTCGCCAATCGGGCCATTACCATCATACATAAACTGTAAATGCGGCGGACAATCCAGAGGAATCGCACTTGCATCTACCCCTAGATAGATGACAAATGCACCGGAGGCTGAAGGTAATTTCTGCACACGCTGTTTATAGCCAAAAGGAGCTTTTTCGCCTAATAGTTGCACTAAGTTTTGGACAGTCACATTAGCAACTACATGATCAGCTGTTTCAGTCCAGACTTCGCCTGTTTTTTGATTTCTAATCACAACAGCCGTAGCTTTGCCATTTTCGACTTTGATTTGTTCGACGGTGTGGCGCATTAATAATTTACCACCGTCTCGTTCTAAAGCTGAGACTAGGCGATCGCTCAATACTTGCATACTACCCTGGAGATGAAATAATCCTTGGGGTAGTTGGGATACACTCAAAGCTGTAGCGGCGTAAAGTAAAGCTGTTTCTTCAGCATTGACTTGAGAATATAACTTGAGTTGCAAGTCTAAAAAAGTCCGCAGTCGTCGATCATTTCCCAAGCCAAATAACCTTAAAGCATCACCCACAGTTAACAAAGTGAAAGGTGCTGTAATGAAGGTATTAGGACGTACTGCTTGAATTAACTGCCCCAAGTCCCACAAATTGCGGGGTGGTAGCACAGGGTCACGTCCTTGGAATTCCCAACTAGCATCAAATAAAGTCGCCATCAATTGCCAGAAAGGTTCGCTACCAGGAAACTGTTTTTGGCGTTCATCTTGCCATTTTTCAGGGTCACGCCAGACGTTGATAGGTGTATTTTCCCCTGGTAAATAGACTGCACAAGCTGGGTCACAGGGGGTTGCATCTGGTAAATCTATTTCTAATTCGGAAAATATCCGATGATGAATTCCCCCAGGTTCTAACCCTGCTACCTGAGTTGCACCGACATCAAAGGTAAAACCTTGGCGTTTGAATGTGGAAGCACAGCCGCCAGGGACAAGGGCTTGGTCTAGGGCTAAGACGCTGTAACCCCGATGGGCTAGCAATGCAGCCGCCGTCAGTCCGCCAATTCCCGCACCGATGACGATGACGCGGGGTTTAGTTTGGTTAATAGAAATATGAGACATTTAAGATTAGGTTTACAAAAATTAATATTCTTACTCATAATTTTACAAGCTATATAGCCGAAGAAGAAACCTCAGAATAGCAGCCTGGGACATTTCATGATATCTTTTGACTTGTTTTATAGGAAATTTTATATAAAATGGAAGATGGCGAGGATAGTATAGAAAATCCTTTACGACCTCTTGTTTGGATGGGAGACTCTCGCAAAAATATCTGTTCATTTCCTGAAGAGGTGCGTAAATCAGTAGGCTATGCACTGCAATTGGTGCAAGCTGGGCATACACCAATGGATGCCAAGCCTTTTAAGGGGGTTGGCAGTGGGGTGTATGAAATCGTCAAACGTTACGATACCGATACTTACAGGGCTGTTTATGCAGTAAAGATTGGAGAAAAAATCTATGTCCTCCACGCTTTTCAAAAGAAATCAAAGCAGGGTATTAAAACCCCACAGGCTGATGTTGATCTGATTAAACAACGCTTTGACACTCTCCGCCCTAAAAGTGCGGAGATTCTTGGGCTGAATCCTGCCTCCACCAACGATGTTGATTTTGGTCTTACAGTTTCATGTCTAGTCCGAAACATATCTCTCGATATACCCCACTTAAGGACTACTCCCCAAGCGTAAATTTGGGTATGCCCTACCCTATTTAATTGCTTTTCGACCTTACAGTTTGGACTTATTTTTACACCATTGACTGTTAGGCATTTTGAGATCACGGAGTAGGACGTTTTACCTGTTTCCTCCCTGCGGGACGCTACGCGAACATCGTTCTCACGGTCTACAACCTACTGCTAGTATACCAGAAAGCCGTCGTAGAACGACGGGGTTTTCAACCCAAATTTTCGATAAGGATGCGGTAGCAAGGGAGAAACAACAATGACTCAAGAACCGGTTTTTGAAGAAAGCAGTGGCAACGTATTTGCTGATCTCGGTTTGTCAGATGCAGATGAACTTTTTACACGGGGTAAAATAGGGATTCACGTACTGCATCTTCTGAAACAACGCAATCTAAAACAGCGCGAAATCAGCGAATTACTTGGCATTCCGCAGCCAGAAGTATCTCGTTTGATGAGAGGAGAGTTTCAACGGTTTAGTGAGGGTAAACTGCTGATTTTTCTCAAGCGACTTGATACAGAAATCACCTTACATCTTCGGACTTGTGACGCGCCGGGAGAATCTGCTGAAACTGTGATACCGTTATAGGACTCAATTAATAGGTACTGGAACGCGGTTCAGTACCTATTTAGTTTTATTATATTTTTCTGATGACATAAGTCATTTTAATAATCAAGTTTCATTCTTGACAAGATATAACAGTGATTTTGCTTAAATCTTCACTTGGCTGATTCGGGCGATTTAAGATATAGAAGTAAGGATATGTTCACTCACCACTACCCATGACTTCAACGCTGTCTAAGTTTCCGCGTCTTAACGCCCCAAAAGTACATCAATTACCTAATGGCTTAACTATTATTGTTGAACAGATGCCTGTGGAAGCTGTGAACCTTAACTTATGGATCAATGTTGGTTCAGCAGTGGAGTCTGATGATATTAACGGTATGGCTCACTTTTTAGAACACATGATTTTTAAGGGAACTGAAAGATTAGGTAGCGGTGAGTTTGAACGGCAAATTGAAGAACGTGGTGCTGTGACTAACGCTGCTACTAGCCACGATTACACCCATTACTATATAACTACTGCTCCCAAGGATTTTGCTGCATTAGCTCCTCTGCAAATAGATGTAGTATTAAATGCCAGTATTCCTGATGATGCTTTTGAACGGGAAAGGTTGGTGGTATTGGAGGAAATTAGACGTTCTGAAGATAACCCCCGTCGTCGCACTTTTCGCCGGGCTATGGAAACAGCCTATGCAGAGTTACCTTATCGTCGTCCAGTCTTGGGGCCAGAATTGGTGATTTCCCAACTGACAGCCCAGCAGATGCGAGATTTTCATCAGACTTGGTATCAACCCCAGTCGATGACTGCTGTAGCTGTGGGTAATTTACCAGAGGAAGAATTAATCGAAATTATTGCTGAAGGTTTCACTCAACATCATATTACTTCCCAATCCCCAGTCCCTAGTCCCTATTCCCCAAATCTTGAACCTGCGTTTACTGAAATTGTGCGCCGGGAATTTATCGATGAAAGTCTCCAGCAAGCTAGGTTAGTTATGGTGTGGCGAGTTCCAGGGATGAACCACTTAGAAAAAACTTATGCTTTGGATGTTTTAGCAGCGATTTTGGCACATGGGAGAACATCAAGATTAGTCCAAGATTTACGGGAAGAAAGAGGGTTAGTAACTTCAATTGCTGTTAGTAATATGAGTAATCGTCTACAAGGGACGTTTTATATTTCAGCTAAGTGTGCAGTAGAAAATTTACCAGAAGTAGAAGCAGCGATCGCTCACCATATCCGCAGATTACAATCAGAGTTAGTCACAGACAAAGAAATTGCCCGTGTTCATAAGCGTGTAGCTAACAGATTTATTTTTGGTAACGAAACACCAAGCGATCGCACCGGCTTATATGGTTATTATCATTCCTTAGTAGGAGATTTAGAGCCAGCGTTTAACTACCCAGCCTATATCCAAGCCCAAGCAGCCAAAGATTTACTCTTAGCAGCTAATCAATACCTCTGTCCTGACGCTTATGGTGTAGTTGTCCTCAAACCAGCATGAATTAGGGACTGGGGACTGGGGACTGGGGATTAGGGGGTGATAATATATACTAACTTTCCACTTCGGATATTTCATCACTCAGAGGATGTTTGTCAAGGTGCAAAGTAGGGGCAAGTTTATCCAGAATTCTGTCTACCTACAGATTAACTTGTGAACCCGCCCCTACAAAAACCCCTCTCCAAACCTCTCCCCTACAAGGAGAGAGGCTTT
>NZ_CAWMSA010000086.1:41669-94904 GCF_963870205.1 Anabaena sp. CA = ATCC 33047
CAATTATTGAATTTTGAATTTTGAATTTTGAATTTAAAATGTGGACTGAAATCGATGCCCATATTAGCCGAGTCACTGGCGAAAAATTTCAGCATCAACATAAGCGTTCAGTTGGTGGTGGCTGCATTAACCAAGGGTATGCTGTCTCTGATGGCAAACTAACGTATTTTGTCAAACTCAACCAAGCATCTCAAGTTGCCATGTTTGAAGCAGAGATGCTGGGATTACAGCAGATGTACGATACTAATACGATTCGCGTACCAAAACCAATATGTTGGGGTACAGCCGGGAATTCTGGTTATATCATCCTAGAATGGTTGGAAATGGGAAGCGGTAACAGTAACTCTTGGGTAGAAATGGGACGTAGGTTAGCAGCGATGCACAAAACCACTAGCCCTAAAGGTTACGGTTGGGAGATGAATAACACCATCGGTTCTACACCCCAAATCAATACTTGGACAGCAGACTGGGTAGAATTTTATGTTAAACACCGCTTGGGCTATCAATTTCAACTTGCCAGGCGACGAGGTGGTAACTTCCCCAAACAAGACGAATTACTAGATGCTATTTCCCAACTGCTAGCCAATCACGAAGTAAAACCTTCCTTAGTACATGGTGATTTATGGGGTGGGAATGCTGGCTGTACTGTCACAGGTGAACCAGTGATATTTGATCCAGCTACTTATTTTGGGGATAGAGAAGTTGATATCGCCATGACAGAACTTTTCGGTGGGTTTCCCGCCGCTTTTTATCAGGGTTATAACGAAGTCTTCCCCTTAGATGCAGGTTATGAAACCCGAAAAACACTCTATAACCTGTACCACATTTTAAATCACTTCAATTTATTTGGTGGTGGTTATGCTTCCCAAGCTAATCGCATGATAGACCAAATTTTGCGATCGCTCCATTAGAGGGAGTAGGGGTTTAGCATTGCTAAACCCCTACAATACTTGCAATACTTACTTATTGGCGTTCTTATTTGCGCCTACCGCAAGCGGTTCCGCCTTAGCGGTATGCGCGAAACAAAAATCAAGAGACGCGAAACTTCGCGCCTCTCAAAACTACTGCTCATCACTAATAGTAGAAGGCTGAAATTGCTGTATCGGCTCAGGATTAAGCAACTGCTGCCATAATTTAATTTGGTCTTGTGCTGCATTGTAAGTAGAGCTACCCCGTGGTACTAAGCGAGCAGTTTCAATCGCTCTGGGAATATCAGAACTACCTTGAGAACGGGCAATATCTAAGATTTGCTGACTCCATTGGTCAATAGCTATATTGGCATCCATCCGCAACAAACTGCGGTTGGAAATCTGATCAGCCAATCTAATCGCTTGCAGCAAAGCTCCCGGTGTACCAGCCTGTGCAATTTCTTTGGCTTGTTGCCAATTTTCCCTAGCACGAATTTGGCCTTGCCATTCATCGATGGCGGCTTGCGCTTCCCCAGCCAGCGATCGCCCAGAAGATGCCAGTGGTCTAGCTGTATTAATTGCTGCCGTCAACTCTCCAATTTGGGCTAAGTCGCGCGCCTGAGCTAATATTGGTTGGTCTTGGATCCGCTCTATCCTACCTACCCAATTCCGAATTCTGCGGCGTGCTTCTGGATACAATGACCGACCCGGACGAATTTGGCTAGCTTCGGCGATCGCCGCTTGCAAAGAATTAATATCCCCTAAATAAGCTATTTGTTCCGCCCTTTCCAGATAAGGTTGGTCTTCAATAGTTTCTATCTGTGCTTGCCAACGGTTAATACTTTGTCTAGCTTCCGAACTGCGGGGGTTGCTTCCCGGCACCATTTGTGCTTCGGCGATCGCTGCTGTTAAATCATCAATTGTGCCTCGGCTAGCTAGTGTTCTCGCTTTTTCCAACCGGGCAACATCTTCAATTTCCAACTGCCATTGGGTAATTAGCTGTTGCGCTTTGTCATACACTGGCCGTGATGGATCAATGTCTTGTGCCAGGGTAATTGCTGATTCCAAACCTGCTATATTACCTATCCACGCACTTCTTTGGGCATCAGCCAAGGCAATAAAGTCTTCCACTTCTGCCTGTATTCCGGTAATTTGTGGAATTTGTCTGGCAATGTCTATAGCTGTATCAGCATCACGCTGTTTCATTTTCGCTTGTGCTAAATCCAGCATTTTCCGCCCGTAGGCAGGAATCAGTTCTTGCGCTTTTTGATATAAGTAGCTATTTTGTCCAATCGATTGAGCTAATTTGATCGCTTCTAGTAAATTATCTACTACTCTACTCTTAGCTAATCTTTCGGCTGTACCTAACTTATCAACGTCTTCTTTTGCTAAGGTAATAATGCCGTTCAATTGGTCGTATTTAGTCGTTGCCCAATACTTATTATCTACACGCACCAATTTAGCTGCAACCATAAACGCTGATTGCCAGCGTCGTTCCCGTAGTTCTGCTTCTGCTTCCTGGTATATACCTTCTGCCTTCGTCCAAATTGCTTCCCACTTAGCAATTTGCTCATCTACCAATTTATAAGCTGACACATCTTGGGGTATCTTGCGCGCCGTGGCGATCGCCTCTTCTAAATTCCCCGCTTGAAAACTTTGATCAGCCAGCTTTAAAATATCCCGTGACCATTGTTCTACAAATCGATCAATTTCTCCCCGCAGTGGATGGTCTGGGGGTAATTGTCGCACTAAGGCGATCGCTTGTAGCAAGTCTTCAACTGTCTGTTTAGTAGCCGCCAGTTGAGCGCAATGTAGCCGCACCGACGCACTCGCTAGCGGCCAAAAAATTGACGGACAATTAGGCGCAGATGGTAACTTCAGCAGCATTGCTGTGGCCATAAATGCCACACCACCCGGAATCAGCGTTAACAATAACGCCCATCCCATCCAGCCTTTCATCCAGCCCGGCAATTTGCTTTGGCCGCTAACGCCTACATTTTTTTCTGATTCGCTGTTAATCGGGTATGCTGCGGTTTTGTTATCTGTGAGTTGCTGCACTGAATTAGACGAACCAGTAGCAGGTACACCAGAAACATCAGGTTCACCAAATTTTTGCGTTCGGGAGAATCCTCCTATCTCATCTGGTTTTCTTCCTCTGCTTGGATGCCAACTTTCTGGGATATCCCGCTCTGTCATCTCTCACACCACAAATAAGGGAATAGCGATCTGTTTTAGAATGATAATTCTATTTTTGCCATAGTAACTTTCTCATATTTCAAAAGCTACTTGTTACATTATCCTACCCACAGATAACATTAATAATTAAAAGATTCAGCCTTCTTTTATACTTAACTGGAAACCGATGACTCCCCTTGCAAATCCACAATTAATTGAGCTAAATGATCACTGCTGGCTTGATACACACTGCCGCAAAAGTCGCAAGTAGCTTCTGCCCCATCATCTTTGACAATCATATCTTGTAATTCTGCCTCACCCAACATCTTTAATGCTCCTAGCACCCGGTCAAAAGAGCAACCGCAATGAAACCGCAAAATCTGGTGTTCAGGAAAGATGCTTAACCCCATATCACCCAATAAATCATTAAAGATATCCGGTAAATTCTTCCCTGCTTGCAATAACGGCGTGAACCCTGATAACGCTGCTACCCGCGCTTCCAATTTTGCTACTAAAGCCTCATCTCTGGCAGCTTTCGGCAATACCTGTACTAACAAGCCTCCCGCCGCCGTCACTCCACCTGAACCGACAAACACCCCTAAAACCACTGCCGAAGGTGTTTGCTCAGAATTCACTAAGTAATGCGCGACATCATCACCAATCTCACCGGACACCAATTCAACTGTACTAGAGTAGGGGTAGCCGTAACCGATATCTCTGACAACATAAAGGTAGCCATTACCCACTGCACCCCCAACATCTAATTTTCCCTTAGCATTGGGTGGCAATTCTACAGATGGGTTGCCTACATAACCCCGTACTGTCCCATCTAAGCCAGCATCTACTAATATACCGCCTAAAGGGCCATCGCCTTTAATCCTCACATTCACCCTAGATCCTGGTCGCTTCATACTAGAAGCCATCAACAAACCTGATGCCATCGTCCGACCTAGAGCCGCAGTTGCTACATAGGAAAGCTTGTGGCGTTGTCGTGCCTCTTCTGTTAAGCGTGTGGTAATCACGCCTACTGCACGAATCCCACCATCGGCTGCTGTGGCACGAATTAACTGATCCGCCATGAAAACCTTACCAATAATAATTTCTTACCCACTCCCCTGACACATCAGCATAGGGGTGAATCTCATATTTAGTATAACAAAACTTAACTTATACATAAGTAGCCTCAGTATCAGAGAAAATTGATATTCCGGCGAGTCTAGCCCACAGTTCAGAAACAATTTCTCAACTTAACCAAAATTCAGACAGAGCATGCCTCTATCCCCAGCAATTTTTATTTATCTATCTTCTGGTATATTTAACTAACAGCCAATAATCCTGCTCAATCAGCATTTTGAAAGCAATATAAGTTACATTAAAATTATTATTCTCATCTCAAGTTATAGCAATGGTATTATTGCTCATTAGGTGTGATGTTAACAACTAAAAATATTGCATCATCTTGATAGTTATCCTCACCATAAAAAACAACAACTCATTATCATCAAAGTGTAATTTTTAGCAATGCTAGGAAATTTTCAAAAAAGCCAACTCAGAATAGAAATTGCTGCCTCAGCCAGTGCAATTCATGATAGTTTACTGCGAACTGAACAACTCAAAAAATGGCTCCTCGGACAGCGTTTTGCCCCAGGAATACCAGACGAACTGAGTCAAGGTATCAAATTTACTACCTGGACTGGCCCCATCAGTATTCATCATCAAGTGGATGTAGCAAAATCTAACTGTCTACGCTTGCTACTCAGTGGCGGGATAGATGGTTTTCACGAATGGTATTGGGGAGACGGTTGGGTACAATCTCATTTAGAAGGCGTATCATTGATGCCGTTAAATTTAGGGCAAACTTTGAGTTTACTAAGCTTGCGTCAATTTTTGGTGGAGAAAAACAGACGCTAAAATCCCATTTTCACCTGTTTAATTGCATCAATATTATTTTAATGCGGCTTGACCACCAACACAGAACAACCAGCCTCTTCCACTACTTGATTACTCACAGAACCTAAAACAATTCGCTTCATGCCAGTTAAACCACGACTACCAATAATAATTAAATCAGCTTGGTGAATATTGGCGAGGCGAATAATTTCGTCGGCTGGTTCTCCGGCAACCAATTCTATGTGAGTTTTGACTGATAACTGTTCTTGGAAAGATTGCAATTGCTGTTCAATATGAAAAGATGAAAATCGAGCAGATTCAGGCTGAGGTCGATCAGCTGGTAATTCTGTGTCTGACTCGCCTGTGGGAAATACATGACAGAGTATGACTTTTGTCTCTGGTGACAAAACCAAATTTTCTAAAGTCTGGATGACTCGTGTTGCAATTTCCGAACCATCTATAGCTACCAAAATAGTTTTGAGCATGGCTGTTACCTCTTCCAATTCAGATTCCTGATATCAGCATGAATCAACTGATTGGCAGCCATACCAACAATTTCTCACACAAAGACTGAGTTTACATGGTAGAGACTTTGCTGTACAAAGCTTTCCCAGGTGAAGATGACAGCTGCCTAAACTTTTAGTTTGAAGCCATTAAGTATTTTTTACCAAAACTATAGGAAAAACTTAAGCATTCTCCATCAGTCTTCTTGCTGAATTCGGCGACGCACTGAATCAGCATGAGAAGGTAAGCCTTCGGCTGTGGCTAGTGCGTCAATGGCTCCTGCAACTTTTTGCAATGCTGTGGGTGAATATTGAATAATATTGGAATGCTTCAGAAAAGTTTCCACTCCCAAAGCGGAAGCGTAGCGAGCAGCACCAGAAGTAGGTAAGGTGTGGTTAGGCCCTGCTATGTAATCCCCAACAGCTTCCGGTGTAGAATAGCCGAGGAATATCGCCCCAGCATGGCGAATGTTCGGCAATAATGCCCAAGGGTCTTTAACTTCTAATTCTAGGTGTTCCGGTGCGAATTCATTGGAGAGTTCCGCAGCTGCTTCTAAAGATTCCACCAGGATGATTAAACCGTAGTGAGCGATCGCTTTTTCGGTATCTATCCGCCGGGGGTGATCAACTAATTGTCTTTCTACAGCTACTTGCACATTTTTGGCTAACGCCGGTTCTGTGGTTAACAAAATCGCCGCCGCCATCGGATCATGTTCGGCTTGCGCTAATAAATCAGTCGCCACTTGCACAGGATTAGCTGTTTCATCGGCAATGATTAGCACTTCCGAAGGCCCGGCTAAACAATCAATCCCCACAGTGCCGTAGACTAACTTTTTAGCTAAGGTGACATAAATATTCCCCGGCCCGGTAATTACATCTACCTTGGGGATGGTTTCTGTACCATAAGCTAAAGCGGCGATCGCCTGCGCGCCTCCTACCCGATAAATTTCTTTAACTCCCGCTTCTTGTGCCGCGACTAACACCGCCGGGTTAATAGTTTTATTTGCACCTGGGGGAGTCACCATGACTACACGCGGTACACCAGCCACTTTCGCCGGAATGGCGTTCATTAGTACCGTACTCGGATACGCCGCACGGCCTCCAGGGATATACAAACCCGCACGGTCTACCGCAGTGTAGCGTTTACCTAACACCACATCATCATCGCCAAACTGTACCCAGGTTTTCGGGACTCGCTGACGATGAAAGGCTTCAATTTGCTCACAAGCTAGCTGAATTGCCTGTAGTAGTTCTTTCGATACCTTTTGGTAAGCCGCATCCAGTTCCGAACCTTTGACAAGCAGTTCTTCAGGCTTGAGGTCTTGATTGTCAAATTCGGCGGTATAATGTAGCACAGCTTTATCGCCTTGGCGTTTAACTGCTTGCAACACTTCCCGCACGGTGGCTTCTTGATGAAGCACTGGTTCATCATTGGTGCGATCGCAGATCCGTTTTAGTTCTGCTCTAACGTCTGCCTGCTGAGTAATGATTCGCAGCATGGAGTAAGGACAATGCCAAAATTTTAGAATATACCCGCCTGAGAATTAGTTCTGCCATTTACCCACTGGGTACATTGCCGACGCTAATCCTCTTCTCTAGCTTAACCTGGATTTTTTTGATACTCTCAATACCTCCAGCAGTTGATTTGCTGAAGACGGCAACTAAATGACTGATGACACCACCTCGCCATCTTTCTGGGAGCTTTGCTGATGCTGATACACATCTACGCTTACCCAATCCAGAAATCAAATGAGTGGTCGAGTCAAATTTGTGCTGATTTTTACTTAAATATCCACTAAAGTTCTTCAACCCTAGCTATTTGCAGCCTTTTCTTGTAACTGTACATCCTGGTTAGGGGATGTACCCCAGGGCTGGTCTTTAGGTCAGGTTTGGCAGCCATGAAAAAAGTTGATGATTATGACCTTTTATCATAGCGTTTTTTCTCAGGTTTGGTGCATACCTGAGAAATTAGCTAGCAACTTTCTGAGCCACCCAAAAGTAATTTTTTGTCAGAATGCCTAACATTGGCAATCTTGATGCTATATTAGTAAGTCTAGTAGTGTGTGTACATAATTAATAGTCTTTTTGGAATTGACTGTGGCGAATACAAAGTCTGCTCTCAAGCGCGCCAAAATCGCAGAACGCAATCGGCTGCGTAATAAAAACTACAAATCAGCAGTTAGAACGCTGATGAAAAAATACTTGCAAGCGGTAGAAGTTTATGCAGGTAATCCTACTCCAGAAGCACAACAGGAAGTACAAACAAGACTTTCTGAGGCTTACAGCAAAATCGATAAAGCTGTAAAGCGGGGTGTTCTGCATCCCAACAATGGGGCAAGGAAAAAGTCCAGAATGGCTCAAAAGCTCAAGCCACTCACCCAAACAGCATAAGCAGTGATTGGTTATTAGTCATTAACTAATGACTAATGACTAATGACTACTGACTAATGACCATGCAACTGATTGATACTCACGTACATCTCAATTTCGCAGCCTTCCAGGCAGATTTAACAGCAGTGCGATCGCGGTGGCAAGAAGCAGGAGTTGTACGTTTAGTACATTCCTGTGTCGAGCCATCAGAGTTTGCCAGTATTCAAGCCTTAGCCCACAAGTTTCCGGAAATCAGCTTTGCCGTAGGCTTGCATCCTTTAGACGCAGAAAAATGGCAGAGTCATACAGGTGAGGAAATATTATCCTTAGCGCGTTCTGATTCTCAGGTAGTGGCGATTGGTGAAATGGGGCTGGACTTTTATAAAGCCGATAACCATGAACAACAGCATCAGGTATTTGAGGCGCAATTAGCGATCGCCTCTGAACTCAACTTACCCGTAATTATTCACTGTCGGGATGCCGCAGTTGCAGTCAGAGACATCTTACAAAAATGGCAAGAGAGGACAAATCATCAACTTCGGGGGGTGATGCACTGTTGGGGAGGGACACCAGAAGAAACTCAATGGTTTATGGATTTAGGCTTTTATATTAGTTTTAGCGGTACTGTTACATTTAAGAACGCTAAAACAATACAAGCCTCAGCCCAGATAGTGAGCAGCGATCGCTTACTAATTGAAACCGATTGTCCGTTTTTGGCACCAGTTCCCAAACGGGGAGAAAAGCGGAATGAGCCAGCTTATGTGCGCCATGTAGCGGAGCAAATAGCCAAGCTAAGAGGAGAGACATTAGAGGCAATTTCCACTCAAACTACCCAAAATGCCTGCAAACTATTTGGTCTAGCACTATAAAGTTTGTCCGGTTATATTATAGGTTGCAGTTAAAAATAAACAGCTAGGAGGAAAAAATATGCTAAAATTAATGCCTCCAAAACATTTTGTGTGCGTCATAATGATAAAGGAAGGAACTGAAAACTCCTAAGCTTGATTTTGTACAGTTATCAACTTGACCCTCCTCACATCTCCACAAGCGGATGCTTTCAATGTTATGACAAAACCTGACAACCAACATTGAGAGCAATTCTGACTAAAACCACCGGCTTTGTAATTAACCTATAGAAAATTGTTAAAAGAAATTGTCTTGTGATCACAATCTTGCAAAATCAAGCCATTTTGACGAATAAACTCCAAAGAAAGCTTTTGCTCCTCAATCACAGGCTATCACCGTGAGTAGCAATGGTGTGTTTTAGACAAAATAACATCTGCGACAAGTACAAGTAGTTGAAGCACTGTTGGGAGGGGAAGTGAGTTAGTTAGACAAATTGGGGTAAGGGCAGATTTCCGATTACTGCTGTTAAGGAATCAATGACATAGCTGGATGATAGTAGCCGTGGCTGGCTATCAGGGGTGATCACCCCTTGTGAAAATCTCCCGCGCCAGATGCAATTGCTGCGTTTATCCACACTTGTAAATCATCAGGTGAGATTGAAGGAGAAGTTCCCAAACAGCTAAGGACACGGAAGCAAGACAACAAAAGTCATCCAACTGTGTCCTCTAAAAATTTAACCAGGTTGACAAAGGTAGAGGCATGACTAGCGAAAATTATATTGAACCCGCCTTTCTATTGCCCGACTTGATTGAAATCCAGCGTTCAAGCTTTCGCTGGTTTTTAGAAGAAGGGCTGATCGAAGAACTCAACTCCTTTAGTCCTATTACAGACTATACCGGCAAACTAGAACTGCATTTTTTAGGACAAAACTACAAACTTAAAGAACCAAAGTACAGCGTTGAAGAAGCCAAACGCCGGGATAGTACCTATGCTGTACAGATGTATGTTCCCACCCGCCTGTTAAATAAAGAAACAGGGGATATTAAAGAGCAAGAAGTATTTATTGGGGATCTGCCCTTGATGACAGATCGCGGCACCTTTATTATTAACGGAGCCGAGCGGGTAATTGTCAATCAAATCGTGCGATCGCCTGGAGTTTACTACAAATCCGAAATCGACAAAAACGGACGGCGTACCTATTCTGCCAGCTTAATTCCCAACCGAGGAGCATGGCTGAAATTTGAAACCGACCGTAACGATTTAGTGTGGGTGCGGATAGATAAAACCCGTAAACTCTCAGCCCAAGTATTACTTAAAGCCCTAGGGTTATCAGATAACGAAATTTTTGATGCTCTTCGCCATCCAGAATACTTCCAAAAAACCATCGAGAAAGAAGGGCAGTTTTCCGAAGAAGAAGCCCTAATGGAGTTATACCGCAAACTCCGCCCCGGTGAACCACCAACCGTCCTGGGTGGACAACAACTGTTAGACTCCCGGTTCTTCGACCCCAAACGCTATGACTTAGGTCGTGTTGGTAGATACAAACTTAACAAGAAATTACGCCTGTCTGTACCTGAGACAGTACGGATACTGACCCCTAGCGATATTTTGGCAGCAGTTGATTACCTGATCAACCTGGAATACGACATCGGTAGCGTAGATGACATCGACCACTTAGGCAACCGTCGCGTCAGAAGCGTAGGTGAGTTGTTGCAAAACCAAGTCCGGGTAGGGTTAAACCGCCTAGAAAGAATCATTCGGGAACGGATGACCGTATCCGACGCAGAAGTATTAACTCCTGCATCCTTGGTCAACCCCAAACCCTTGGTAGCAGCCATTAAAGAATTCTTTGGTTCCAGCCAATTAAGTCAGTTCATGGATCAAACAAATCCCTTAGCAGAACTGACCCACAAACGTCGTTTGTCAGCCCTTGGCCCTGGCGGTTTAACCCGTGAACGGGCAGGTTTTGCGGTGCGGGATATTCACCCCTCCCACTACGGACGTATCTGCCCCATCGAAACACCAGAAGGCCCCAACGCGGGTTTGATTGGTTCTTTAGCTACCCACGCACGGGTAAACCAGTATGGCTTCTTAGAAACACCCTTTAGACCAGTAGAAAACGGTCGGGTAATCTTTGACAAGCCAGCAGTATACATGACCGCCGATGAAGAAGACGACCTACGGGTAGCACCAGGGGATATTCCCCTTGATGAAAATGGCTACATTCTAGGGCCACAAGTACCAGTCCGTTATCGGCAAGAATTCTCCACCACCACACCAGAACAAGTAGACTACGTAGCCGTATCTCCGGTACAAATTGTCTCCGTAGCTACCAGCATGATTCCCTTCTTGGAACATGACGACGCAAACCGCGCCCTCATGGGTTCTAATATGCAACGGCAAGCAGTACCCCTGCTGAAACCAGAGCGACCCTTAGTCGGTACTGGTTTAGAAGCCCAAGGTGCGAGAGACTCCGGGATGGTGATTATTTCCCGTACTGATGGCGAGGTGACTTATGCAGATGCCACAGAAATTCGGGTACGTCCCAAACCAAATTCATCAGAAATTAAGTATACCCTTTCCAAATACCAGCGTTCTAACCAAGATACCTGCTTAAACCAAAAGCCACTTGTACGCATTGGTGAACACGTAGTAGCGGGTCAGGTATTAGCTGATGGTTCTTCTACCGAAGGCGGAGAATTGGCACTTGGTCAGAATATTGTCGTAGCTTATATGCCGTGGGAAGGCTACAACTACGAAGACGCAATTTTAATTTCTGAACGCCTGGTACAAGATGATATTTACACCTCAATTCACATTGAAAAATATGAAATTGAGGCACGGCAGACCAAACTAGGGCCAGAAGAAATCACCAGAGAAATTCCCAACGTCGGGGAAGATGCCTTGCGTCAGTTAGATGAACAGGGGATCATTCGCATTGGGGCGTGGGTAGAATCTGGAGACATCTTAGTAGGTAAAGTCACACCCAAAGGCGAATCTGACCAACCCCCAGAAGAAAAACTGTTGCGGGCAATTTTCGGGGAAAAAGCACGGGATGTGAGAGATAATTCCTTGCGTGTACCCAACGGTGAAAAAGGGCGTGTAGTTGACGTGCGCTTGTTTACCCGTGAACAAGGTGATGAACTGCCACCGGGTGCAAATATGGTAGTCCGGGTGTATGTGGCGCAGAAGCGGAAAATTCAGGTAGGCGACAAAATGGCAGGTCGTCACGGGAATAAGGGGATTATTTCGCGGATACTGCCCATAGAAGATATGCCTTATCTGCCTGATGGTTCCCCTGTAGATATTGTCCTCAACCCTCTGGGTGTACCCAGCCGGATGAACGTCGGACAGGTATTTGAGTGTCTGTTAGGTTGGGCTGGCTATAACTTGGGAGTGCGGTTTAAAATTACCCCCTTCGATGAAATGTATGGGGAAGAATCATCTCGCCGCATTGTGCATGGCAAATTGCAAGAAGCACGGGATGAAACAGGTCGCAACTGGGTGTATAACCCCGATGACTCTGGCAAAATCATGGTATTTGATGGTCGGACTGGCGAACCATTCGACCGACCGGTGACCGTGGGTGTAGCTTATATGCTGAAACTGGTACACCTAGTAGACGATAAGATTCACGCTCGTTCTACTGGCCCGTACTCCTTAGTGACACAGCAACCCTTGGGTGGTAAAGCACAACAAGGTGGTCAGCGATTTGGGGAAATGGAAGTGTGGGCTTTGGAAGCCTTTGGTGCTGCTTACACCTTGCAAGAATTGTTGACAGTAAAATCCGACGATATGCAGGGACGAAATGAAGCCTTAAATGCGATCGTTAAAGGTAAGGCTATTCCCAGACCTGGCACACCAGAATCCTTTAAGGTGTTGATGCGCGAATTACAATCCTTGGGCTTAGATATTGCTGTGCATAAAGTAGAAACCCAAGCCGATGGTAGTTCCTTAGATGTGGAAGTTGATTTAATGGCAGACCAAGCCAACAGAAGAACACCACCTCGACCCACCTACGAATCTCTCTCCCGCGAATCCTTGGAAGACGAAGAATAGGTATTAGAGACTGGGGACTCTTGACTGGGGACTGGGAAATAATCCCCAGTACCCAATACCCAATCCCTAATACCCAACACCCAAAGTTCCAAAACTAAATACACTCAACACTCAGCACTGAAAGTATGAGACCTGCCCAAACTAATCAGTTTGACTACGTAAAAATCGGCTTGGCATCACCTGAACGTATTCGCCAGTGGGGTGAAAGAACATTACCCAATGGTCAGGTAGTCGGTGAAGTTACCAAACCAGAGACAATTAACTACCGTACCCTCAAGCCAGAGATGGATGGCTTATTTTGTGAGCGCATCTTTGGCCCCGCGAAAGATTGGGAATGTCACTGTGGTAAGTATAAAAGAGTCCGCCATAGAGGGATTGTTTGTGAGCGTTGTGGCGTAGAAGTTACCGAGTCACGGGTGCGTCGCCATCGCATGGGATACATCAAACTAGCTGCGCCAGTAGCCCACGTTTGGTATCTCAAAGGGATTCCTAGTTATATTTCCATCCTGCTAGATATGCCTTTGCGGGATGTGGAACAAATTGTATATTTCAACTCTTATGTTGTCCTTAGTCCCGGCAATGCGGAAACTTTAACCTATAAACAACTGCTGAGTGAAGACCAGTGGTTGGAAATTGAAGACCAAATTTATAGCGAAGATTCTCAGTTGCAAGGTGTAGAGGTAGGTATCGGTGCGGAAGCATTACTGCGCTTGCTGGCTGACATTAACTTAGAGCAAGAAGCCGAAAACCTCCGCGAAGAAATTGGTACTGCCAAAGGACAAAAGCGAGCAAAACTGATTAAACGCCTGCGGGTAATTGACAACTTCATTGCTACCGGTTCTAAGCCGGAGTGGATGGTGATGACAGTTATTCCCGTCATTCCTCCAGATTTGCGCCCAATGGTGCAGTTGGATGGTGGACGGTTTGCGACTAGCGATTTAAATGATTTATATCGTCGGGTAATTAACCGGAATAATCGTTTAGCACGACTGCAAGAAATTCTCGCACCGGAAATTATTGTGCGGAACGAAAAGCGGATGCTGCAAGAAGCGGTAGACGCTTTGATTGATAACGGTCGTCGGGGACGTACCGTGGTAGGGGCAAACAATCGACCCCTGAAGTCTTTGTCCGACATTATTGAAGGTAAACAAGGACGTTTCCGGCAAAACTTGTTGGGTAAACGGGTTGACTACTCTGGACGTTCCGTAATTGTCGTAGGGCCAAAGCTGAAGATTCACCAATGCGGTTTGCCCAGAGAAATGGCGATTGAGCTATTTCAACCATTTGTGATTAATCGCCTGATTCGCAGTGGCATGGTGAATAACATCAAAGCTGCGAAAAAATTAATTTCTCGTTCCGACCCCAGTGTTTGGGATGTTTTGGAAGAGGTGATTGAAGGACACCCCGTGATGCTCAACCGTGCGCCAACGCTGCACCGCTTGGGTATTCAGGCTTTTGAGCCGATTTTGGTAGAAGGGCGAGCAATTCAACTACATCCTTTGGTTTGTCCGGCGTTTAACGCTGACTTTGACGGTGACCAAATGGCGGTACACGTACCTTTGTCATTAGAAAGTCAGGCTGAGGCGCGGCTGTTGATGCTGGCTTCTAATAACATTTTGTCACCAGCCACAGGTAGACCGATTATTACACCTAGCCAAGATATGGTCTTGGGGGCATACTACCTAACTGCGGAGAATCCTGGTGCTACAAAGGGTGCAGGTAGGTATTTTGCATCGATGGAAGACGTAATTATGGCCTTCGAGCAAGAGCAAATCGACTTACACGCCTACGTTTACGTCCGCTTTGACGGGGAAGTAGAAACTTCTCAACCTGATACAGAACCCGTAGAGGTGAAAAATAACGAAGACGGTAGCCGGACTGTCATCTACAAATTCCGCCAAGTCAGAGAAGACGCTCAGGGCAACTTAATTTCTCAGTATATACGCACTACGCCGGGTCGCGTTATTTACAATAAAGCGATTCAGGAAGCACTTGCAAGTTAGGGAGTATAGGCAGGGGAGATGAGGGAGATGAGGGAGACAAGGAAGACAAGGAAGACAAGGAAGACAAGGAAGAATCTTCTGCCTTCTGCCCCAGTCCCCAGTCCCCAGTCCCCAATACCCAATACCCAATCCCCAATGACTAAGGACTAAAGACTAATGACTAACGAAAAGATGATTTTTCGCAATCGCGTCGTTGACAAAGGTCAACTGAGAAATTTGATCGCTTGGGCGTTCACTCATTACGGGACAGCGCGAACTGCTGTAATGGCGGATAAGTTGAAGGATTTAGGCTTTCGCTATGCTACCAGAGCTGGGGTTTCTATCAGTGTTGATGACTTGATGGTGCCACCAACTAAGCGGAGTCTTTTGGACGCAGCAGAAGAGGAAATTCGCGCTACAGAAGCCCGTTACCAACGGGGTGAAATTACTGAAGTAGAACGTTTCCAAAAGGTAATTGATACTTGGAACGGTACGAGTGAAGCGTTAAAAGATGAGGTAGTTACCCACTTTAAACAGACAAACCCCCTCAATTCTGTATACATGATGGCGTTTTCTGGGGCGCGGGGTAATATCTCTCAGGTGCGTCAGTTGGTGGGGATGCGGGGACTGATGGCAGATCCGCAAGGGGAAATTATTGACTTACCTATCAAAACTAACTTCCGGGAAGGTCTGACGGTAACGGAATATATTATTTCTTCTTACGGTGCGCGGAAAGGGTTGGTAGATACGGCGTTACGTACCGCCGACTCTGGTTATCTTACCCGTCGTTTGGTGGACGTTTCCCAGGATGTGATCATTCGGGAAATTGATTGTGGTACTACTAGAGGCATTCCTCTGCGGGCGATGACCGAAGGTAGTAAAACCCTGATCAAGTTGTCTACACGCTTGCTAGGACGGGTAGTGGGTGAAGATGTCATACATCCAACTACCAAGGAAGTGATTGCACCACGTAATACCCCAATTTCTGATGACTTAGCTAAGGAGATAGAGAAAGCTGGGGTAAAAGAAGTTGTAGTGCGATCGCCTCTCACCTGTGAAGCCGCCCGTTCCGTTTGCCAACACTGCTACGGCTGGAGTTTGGCACACGCCAAAATGGTAGACTTAGGCGAAGCCGTCGGTATCATCGCCGCCCAAAGTATTGGCGAACCAGGCACCCAGCTAACCATGCGGACATTCCACACCGGTGGTGTGTTCACCGGGGAAGTAGCTCAACAAGTGCGTTCTAAAATTGATGGGACGGTGAAAATCCCCCGCAAATTGCGGACAAGACCCTATCGTACCCGTCACGGGGAAGATGCCTTGTATGTGGAAACCAATGGGACTCTGATTTTAGAACCACAGAAAGATGGTGCAGAAACACCAGTTAACCAAGAAATCCAAGTTACCCAAGGTTCCACACTCTATATATTTGATGGGCAGCAGGTAAAAATTGGTCAGTTATTGGCAGAGGTCGCCCTGGGTGGTCGTACTACCCGCGCCAACACAGAAAAAGCCGTCAAAGATGTGGCTTCTGACTTAGCTGGCGAAGTCAAGTTTGCGGAAGTAGTCCCCGAACAAAAAACCGACCGTCAAGGTAACACCACCACTACCGCCGCACGGGGTGGTTTGATTTGGATTTTGTCTGGGGAAGTTTACAACTTGCCACCAGGAGCAGAATTAGTAGTCAATAACGGCGACTCAGTAGCAACTAACGGCGTATTGGCAGAAACCAAATTAACCACCTTACACGGTGGTGTAGTGCGTTTACCAGAAGCTACCCCAGGTAAGAGTACCAGGGAAATTGAAATTATTACGGCTTCTGTAATTTTAGACCAAGCCACCGTCACCGTTCAAAGTTCCCAAGGGCGCAACAACTACCTAGTCACCACAGGTAATAACCAAGTATTTAACTTGCGGGCTACACCAGGCACAAAAGTGCAGAATGGTCAAGTAGTAGCGGAGTTGATTGATGACCGCTATCGCACTACCACAGGTGGATTACTGAAGTTTGCTGGCGTAGAAGTCCAGAAGAAAGGTAAAGCCAAACTGGGTTATGAAGTGGTACAGGGAGGTACACTGTTGTGGATTCCCGAAGAAACCCACGAAGTTAACAAAGACATCTCCTTGCTGTTGGTAGAAGATGGTCAGTATGTCGAAGCTGGTACTGAAGTCGTTAAAGACATATTCTGTCAAAACAATGGTGTAGTTGAAGTCACCCAGAAAAACGATATTCTGCGAGAAGTCGTAATTAAGCCTGGTGAACTGCTAATGGTAGACGATCCAGAAGCAGTGATGGGACGAGATGACACATTTCTCCCCGCAGGTGAGGAATTGTTAGGGCGAGTCTTTAATGAACTGCGCTACATCCAGTATGTGGAGTCCCCAGAAGGCCCAGCATTGTTAAGCCGTCCCGTGGTAGAGTTTGCCGTCCCTGAGCATCCAGATGTGCCATCGACTACATCTGTGAGCCAACAGACCGGACGTTCTATTCAGATGCGGGCAGTACAGCGATTGCCTTATAAAGACTCTGAACGTGTCAAGTCTGTGGAAGGTGTGGAACTGCTACGCACCCAATTAGTCTTGGAAATTGAGCAGGAAGGCGAACAAGAACATAATGCTTCTCCGTTAGCCGCAGATATTGAATTAGTAGCGGATGCGGAGAATCCAGAAATTCAACGTTTACAACTGGTAATTCTGGAATCTTTAATCATTCGGCGCGATATTGCTGCTGATGCGACTCAAGGCAGTACCCAGACAGCTTTAGAAGTGAAAGAGGGAGACACGATCGCTCCTGGTGCAGTGGTGGCGCGTACCCAAATCTTATCTAAAGAAGGTGGGATTGTGCGCGGTCTGCAAAAAGGAACCGAAGCGGTGCGTCGCTGTTTAGTGCTGCGCCGCACTGACATGGCAACGCTGAATGTTAACGGCCAACCCACAGTCAAAGCAGGTAACTTGATCGTAGCAGGTGCAGAAATTGCCCCTGGTGTCTTCGCTGAAGAATCTGGGCAAGTGGTGTCAGTGAAAAATGCTAATGTTGAATCTGCTGCCAGTGAATCAGCACTGAGCACCCAAAACTATGCAGTTACTATCCGGGCTGGTCGTCCTTACCGAGTTAGCCCTGGGGCGGTGTTACAGGTAGAAGACGGCGATTTGGTACAACGGGGCGATAACTTAGTGTTGCTGGTGTTTGAACGGGCAAAAACTGGAGACATCATTCAAGGTTTGCCTCGGATTGAAGAACTGCTAGAAGCCCGCAAACCTAAAGAAGCCTGTATTTTGGCAAAACGGGGCGGGGAAGTGAAGGTGGTTTACGGTGATGGTGATGAAGCGATCGCTGTCAAAGTCATAGAGTCAAATGGTGTAGTCACCGACTACGCACTTGGCCCTGGTCAAAACCTGATCGTACCTGATGGTTCTCATGTATCAGCAGGGCAACCACTAACAGATGGCCCTTCTAATCCTCACGAAATTTTAGAAACTTTCTTCAGTTTGGGTTCAGACGAAGGTGTTTATGCCTGTGCCAGCCACGCCTTGCAAAAAGTACAGACATTCTTGGTGAATGAAGTCCAGATGGTTTATCAATCCCAAGGGATTGACATCGCTGACAAACACATCGAAGTGATTGTCCGCCAAATGACCAACAAAGTGCGGATTGATGATGGTGGTGACACCACTATGCTTCCCGGTGAGTTGGTGGAATTACGCCAAGTTGAGCAAGTAAATGAAGCTATGGCGATTACTGGCGGTGCTAGAGCGCAATACACCCCAGTATTGTTAGGGATTACCAAAGCATCCTTGAACACCGATAGCTTTATTTCTGCGGCATCCTTCCAAGAAACCACACGGGTTCTCACCGAAGCAGCCATTGAAGGTAAATCTGACTGGTTGCGTGGCTTAAAAGAAAACGTAATTATCGGACGTTTGATTCCGGCGGGTACTGGTTACAACACCTATGATGAACCCGGTATGATCGAAGACTATTCAACTCTGGATACCAGCAGTGTCTTAGATGAAACCGATGACCCACTGGATATGGTGCTAGATGACCGCACAGCTCGCGCCTATAATTTAGATGTTCCTTCTTTGGGAGACGGTGGATTTGGTAATCGGCGGTCAATTCTCGATGAGGATGATGATTTGATTGCAGATGAAATTCATGACCTCGTAGACGAAGAGGAAGAGGAAGACGAAGTTGACGACTACGAGGAAGATGACGAAGACGATTTCGATGATGAGTAATATCGAAAAGTCAAAGTGAAAATTGCAAAGGCAAAAGAATCAATTCTTTTGCCTTTTTTTATATCTATCTTTCTAAATTTTGAATGAGAGAATTTTGAATTCAGAGCGAAGCAACGTCACGATCCCCAGAAGGTCTTAAAATATTGTTAATTTCCCCCAAACCCCTTGACCTGCAAATTACAAGTATCACCCCAAAAAACTATGGCTATTGGCTACGTCGCGCTTGTACTCCACGCACATCTGCCTTTTGTTCGTCACCCAGAAAGTGATTATGTACTAGAAGAAGAATGGCTGTATGAAGCTATTACCGAAACATACATTCCCTTACTAAAAGTATTTGAAGGCTTAAAACGAGACGGCATCGACTTTAAAATCACCATGAGTATGACACCACCGCTAGTGTCGATGCTCCGTGACCCTTTGTTACAAGAACGCTATGATACTCACTTAGCCAAACTAGAAGAATTAGCAGAACTGGAAGCCGAGCGTAATGTCCACAATGGGCATATTCGTTACCTAGCCGAACACTACGCCACTGAGTTTAATGAAGCGCGTCAGATGTGGGAACGCTACAACGGTGATTTAGTAACGGCTTTTAAAGAGTTCCAAGATACTAACAATCTAGAAATTATCACCTGTGGTGCCACTCATGGCTATTTGCCATTGATGAAGATGTATCCGCAAGCTGTATGGGCGCAAATTCAGGTAGCTTGTGAACATTACGAAGAAACTTTTGGTCGTCCCCCTAAAGGTATTTGGTTGCCAGAATGCGCCTACTATGAAGGTTTAGAACGGATGCTGGCAGATGCGGGTTTGCGTTACTTCCTGACTGATGGACATGGTATTCTTTATGCTCGTCCTCGTCCCCGCTTTGGTACTTACGCGCCAATTTTTACTGAAACTGGTGTTGCGGCTTTTGGTCGTGATCATGAATCTTCACAACAGGTATGGTCTTCTGAGGTGGGCTATCCCGGTGCGGCGGAATATCGGGAATTTTATAAAGATTTGGGCTGGGAAGCTGAATATGAGTACATCAAGCCCTACATTATGCCCAACGGTCAACGTAAAAATACGGGGATTAAGTATCACAAAATTACTGGACGTGGCTTAGGTTTATCCGATAAAGCACTCTATGACCCTTATTGGGCAAGAGAAAAGGCGGCAGAACACGCTGGTAATTTTATGTATAACCGCGAACGTCAGGTAGAGCATCTCTATGGCATTATGCAGCGTCCGCCAATTATTGTTTCGCCCTATGATGCTGAGTTGTTTGGGCATTGGTGGTATGAAGGGCCTTGGTTTATTGATTATCTCTTCCGCAAGTCTTGGTATGACCAAGGAACTTATACAATGACTCACTTGGCAGATTATTTACGGGCTGAACCGACTCAGCAAGTCTGTCGTCCTTCTCAGTCAAGTTGGGGTTATAAGGGTTTTCATGAGTATTGGTTAAATGATACCAATGCCTGGATTTACCCACATCTGCACAAAACTGCGGAACGGATGATTGAAATCTCTCGTTTAGAACCGGAGGATGAATTATCCTGGAAAGCACTCAATCAAGCGGCGCGTGAATTGCTGTTGGCTCAATCTTCTGACTGGGCGTTTATTATGCGGACAGGGACTATGGTTCCCTATGCAGTACGACGGACGCGATCGCACATCATGCGATTTAATAAACTTTATGAAGATATAAAAATCGGCAAGATTGATAGCGGTTGGCTAGAAAAAGTGGAATTAATGGATAATATTTTCCCCAATATTAACTATCGGGTTTATCGTCCTTTGTAATTAACATCTCACCTCAGTTTATTTTTTTCACAGATGAAAAGCTAAACCCCCAGTTATCAATACTGGGGTTTTGGCTGGCTTCTTGCTGATTTTACCAGTGCGTCGCCGCACCGGTGGGAAGCTGATATCTGATATCATGTTCATCTCTTGAGTTACAGTGATGAGCGCATCTGTGCAGAACCTAATGATCAATCTTTCATATCAGAAATTTTTACCTTTACATTTCTTTAGAAATACAGCAGGGAATAGGGAACTCTTAACAGGGAAAAGGTTTGAAACTCTCTTAGTATAAAGCTTTGTTCCTAAAATTTGTACCTGATTGACCCCAAATCTGCTGTATCTTCTCCAACTTAGAAGGCATCAAAAATTTAATCATCCTCTTCTGAATTTTGGATTTAACTTTTTTGGCAATCAAACCGTAAAAATAAGGATTTGAGTTGATTTTCTGGCAAAAGTGACAAAAGATGTTGATTACAAAAATTAACTTTTTTTGCTCGGCAGGGCTGTAGTCAGATTATTACAGTTTTTATTCATCAATATAGGTTTCGGCAAAGTTTTAGTATAATTAAAGCTAAATTAGTCTAAAAATTTAATTAAAACAATCCAAATTGACATTAACTCATGCTAATCTCTCTTTTTGAGAGATGCGTGATCAAGCAAATATTAATTTTTCGGGTGCGTTAAAACAAAGCGTAACGTACCAAAATCATCTGCTGCATTACGGCTGATTTCTATTATCAAAAACACTTATAGCTGTAGTCGGATAAGTTAGGAAATTTTGAAAGCGTGAATGCTAGGAATAGTAAGATTTTACCTCCAGCATAGCTGCCTCCTATCTTTTGCCTCCTGCTATAAATTCTGAAATAGCCGGAAGAAAATGCCAGTAAGTTTAAATCGGGAAAGTATTCTGGAGAATAGCTTATGGGGGAAATTCACTGTTCTGCGGACTGCCTGAAAACTGGATACACTCCTCTATTTACATCTTGCAGTAGTTGCTTGATTGCGCTGACAGGGTGGTGGGCATTGCCAACAATATAAAACTAAGGCTTTCAGCAAGTTACAAGCAATGCCCACCCGACAAAAATTATCATCAAGGAACAGGTGCCAGATGTGGGTAGAGATAAACAGCCAAAAATAGATTTTGAGGCAAATTGTTCACGATTAAGGAGAAAAGTTAAAGTAACGTCAAATTCATACCCAGCCATAAATGATGTTAGTCAAACAGGTTGAGAAACTCTGTAGTTGACGATAGAACTGATCAATTAAATCAAAACTTTTCATATTTCTTTTGTTCTGATTGTATTTAATATAAATCTATAATTTATGGACGTTCAAGAAGCCTTAGCCTTTGTTGACACTTTCATATTCCAGAAAAAAGGTAAGCATCTGAGTGATTTGCAAAGGCTGCTTCTGCATGCGTTTTGGTCAGAACCACATCTACGCTACAGTGACATTGCCGAAACCTATGGTTATTCAGTAAATTACCTTAAGCAAGATATTGGCCCTAAGTTATGGCAGTTGCTGTCGGAGGTGTGCGGTGAAAAAGTTAGTAAAACTAATTTTCGCTCGGCTTTAGAGAGACAATGGTATCAGGCTAGTGCAACTTCAGTTGTTGGGGAAAATGTCGCCCAGACAAATGTTAGTGATCAGGTGATGGCAACGCCAGACGCTTGGCGATCGCCAGATATAATTAACATCCCAGTCAGGGAGACGACAAGATACCAAGACTGGGGAGATGCACCTGATGTTTCTGTGTTCTATAATCGGACTGAAGAACTGGCTACCCTAGAACAATGGATAGTCAACGATGGCTGTCGTTTGGTGGTATTGCTGGGAATGGGAGGAATTGGCAAAACCCATCTCAGCGTCAAGTTAGCCGAACAAATTCAGCAACATTTTGAATATGTGATTTGGCGATCGCTTCTGCAAGCCCCTCCTTTACAACAATTGGTAATCAATCTCCTGCAATTTTTGACTCAAGGAGAGGAAAATAATTTACCCATCAGATTTGAGGCACAAATGTCTTATCTGATTCATATTCTGAAAACAAAAAGATGTTTGCTCATCTTAGATAATGCGGAAACAATTTTAAAAAGTGGTGTATTAGCAGGTCAATATCAAGAAGGCTATGAGGAGTATAGAACATTTTTTAAACGTATAGGAGAATGTCATCATAAAAGTTGCTTACTCCTGACTACCAGAGAAAAACCTAAAGAAATAGCCTTAATGAAAGGAGAAACCTTACCGGTTCGTTCTTTAAAATTAGGAGGATTAAATTTCCAAGCTGCGAGAAAACTCTTGCAATTAAGAGACGGATTTTTAGAATCTGAAGAATCTTACCAATTTTTAATCGAAAACTATGGAGGCAATCCTTTAGCGTTAAAAATTGTTTCGGCAATAGCAGCAGATTTATTTAATGGAAATATTTCGGAGTTTATTAGAAATAAATCATTAATTTTTGGAGAAATTAATAAAGTTTTAGAGGAGCAATTTAATCGACTACCATTGTCAGAAAAAAGCTTTTTGTACTGGTTAATTATTGAACAGGAGCCTATTGATCAATCAGATTTGAGGTCGGGAATATTTGCGAATATATCAGATGGAATAATTATTGAAACTATTCAATCGCTTTTGCATCGGTCTTTTTTAGAAAAAAAGAACACAAATTTCTTTTTACAACCTGTTGTGAGAGAATATTTATGCAACAAACTAATTGATGAAATTTTTGCAGAAATTCAAAACGAAAAAATATTTTTATTAAATCAATACCCTTTACTGAAGTCAAGGTCTAAAGAATATCTCAAACAAGCTCAGATTAAGCAGATTATTAAACCTTTATTAGATAAGCTGTTAACTTGCTATAAAAGTAAAGAAAAAATCGAGTTGCAATTCCAAAATATTATTAATAAACTCAAAAATGACCCGACATTAGAGCCGGGTTATGCGGCTGGAAATATTATTAATATCTTATGTCAGATGCAAGTTGAGCTATCAGGCTATGACTTCTCAAATTTAACAATCTGGTCTGGCTGTTTACAACATACGAACTTACAAAATGTCAATTTTACCGATGCTGATCTGAGTCAGTCAGTATTTGCAAAACAGTTAGCCAGTATTTTATCTATAGCCTTTAGTCCTGATGGCAGATTACTAGCCACTGGAGATGTGAACGGGGAAATTTACTTATGGCAAATTACAGACGGTCAACCAATTCTCAATTGTCAAGGTCATGCAGGTTGGGTACATTCAATTGCGTTTAGTCCTGATGGAAAAACGCTTTGTAGTGCTAGCAGCGACCATACGATTAAATTATGGGATGTGTGGGATGGCAGCTGCTTGAAAACGCTTACAGGCCATCATCAGCGAGTGCGTTCCATCGCCTTTAGTCCCAATGGTAAACTGATAGCCAGTGGCGGCAGCGACGCAACAATCAGACTCTGGGATGTTAACACTGGTGAATGTCTCAAAGTGTTTTCAGGACATAACAGTTATGTTTGGTCTGTTGCTTTCTCCCCTGATGGCAGCATGATTGCGAGTGGGAGTGAAGATAGGAGTATTAAACTATGGGATGTAAATACAGGTGAATGTTACCACACACTATCAGCACATGAGCGTTGGGTGCGGACATTAGCCTTTAGTCCCGATGGTAAGTTGATAGCTAGTGGGAGTGGCGATCGCACCCTGAAAATTTGGGAAACCAGCACTGGCAAATGTGTGCGGACATTAACCGGACATACCCAAAGATTGCGGTCAGTCGCCTTTAGTCCCGATGGTAAACTCATAGCTAGTGGTAGTGGCGATCGCACCGTGAGACTTTGGAGTGTTGCTGACGGACAATGCCTAAAAACCCTACACGGCCACAACAGTCTTTTAACCTCAGTCGCTTTTACTCCCGATGGCACAATGTTAGCAACTGGCGGCGAAGATCGCTCAGTGCGACTGTGGGAAGTCAGCACAGGTAGCTGCATCGATATCTGGCAAGGTTACGGTAGTTGGATTCAATCAGTCGCCTTTAGTCCCGATGGCAAAACCCTAGCTAGTGGGAGTGAAGATAAAACCGTCCGATTATGGAATCTAGAAAAGGCTGATGCTGTCAACACTCCTTTGAGTTCAATCGTCTTAGAAGGACATCGGGGATGGGTTTGTTCTGTTGTCTTTAGTCCCGATGGCAAACATCTTGCCAGTGGCAGCAGTGATTATAGTGTCAAGCTTTGGGATGTCACTACAGGTCAATGCCTGAAAACATTGCAGGGACACACCCGTTGGATTGGTTCAGTGGCGTTTAGTCCTGATGGATTGGTGTTAGCCAGTTGCGGCGGCGACTACACTGTTAAATTATGGGATATGATTACAGGAAACTGCCTGAAAACTCTCCACGGACACGAGGGTTGGTTATGGTCTGTGCAATTTAGTCCCGATGGAGTCACCTTAGCTAGTGCTTCTGAAGACAAAACCATTAAAATCTGGGATGTTGCCACAGGTCAATGTATTAACACACTGGTAGGACATACTAGCTGGGTGCAAGGAATCTGTTTTAGTCCTGATGGCAAACTTTTAGCCAGTGCCAGTTGTGATTGTACTATTCGTCTGTGGGATGTCGCCACAGGAGAATGTTTAAAAACCTTACAGGGACACACCAGTTGGGTACAGTCAGTAGCATTCAGTCCCAATGGAGAAATTCTAGCCAGTGGTAGTTGCGACCAGACCGTGAAGTTTTGGAATATCAATACAGGTAAATGTCAGCAAACCATCCCAGCACATAAAAGTTGGGTGTGGTCTGTGGCGTTTAGTCCCGATGGCGAGATTTTAGTAAGTGGCGGTCAAGATGAAACTATCCAACTGTGGGATATTCATACAGGAAAATGCCTAGAGATGTTGAGAACAAAACGACCCTATGAAGGAATGTGCATCAAAGGAGCAAAAGGTTTAATAGATGTACAACGAGAAGCCTTAAAATTTTTAGGCGCAGTCGATGAGAATGAGTAGGTTTGTTGATTTGATGCCGTACTGTGCGCTAACACACCCTACTGGACTTGGGTTAGTCCTAGAGAATTACTTATCTAGTTTGAAAAGGGTATTGCCCATCCGCATCATTAGTTTTCTGGTTTCGCTGGGTTGTTCTCTGTTGTCATTTCCATGATGCCATTGAGCGATTTCATGATTTAACACCTTCTTCAATACCTCACGGTAAGGAAATCTAAACCCAAGCGGATCAGAAATTAGTTCTTCGTCTGGTTTGATGATTCCTTGAGGAGTTGGTAAGTAGATTTTTTGAAACCTGCGATAATGACCGCCAAGATTAGCATAATCCCAACCTTTGAATCCTTGCAAAATTCCATAAAGACTGGAGGCTGTCATATAAGTAAAGAGATTTGCCAAAGGATTTCTACCTGCTTGAGCTTGAATATTGGTTTCTGAAAAATCAAAATTCCAAATCTTTGAGCCGTCGGGAAAGACTATTTCCAATTGATAAATCACTTGCCATCGACAATGCTCTATAAACAGAAAATTTCGATTTTTAGTGATCAATTCCGCTAGGTTAACACTAATTTCCTGCTCAATTGCCTGCTTCATCTCATCAAGATGATAGTTGTCGGGATTGCTATCTATCATTTGATTCCCGACTCGAACGGGTGCAAAATCTAAATCTTCTCGATGATCAGAAATTTTTTTGACAAATTTGCATTCACCTTTTAAATGATTAAATTCACCGTGTTCAAAACTTAAAACATCCCCAGGGTCTAAGGTAAATATATTGTCACCTATTTCTGGACAAACAATTTTTATATCCTCACAAAAACGTTCTCTCGTAACGGGAAATAAAATTTTATTCAGCCAAGCTGAATCCCCATTACATCTAAAAGCATTAGAACCAGGAGCAATTGCTTGCGGCTGAATTGTACTAATAGTCTCTAGAACCTTGCTATAGATTGAATAGGGAAAATTTAAACTCATGTTCAGTTGATAGTTCATCTCTAGCATGGGTTGCCACATGGCTAAGAGAAAATCTATCTTTTCATAGCGAGATTTAATCAAACGAATAGTATTCAAGCTAACGATTGTATCCACTTGATTCCAAAAAACTCCCGATTCGTCAGCAAAAATCACACCGTATTCAGGCACTCGGTTTTCTGAACGAGTGGTTAACAAACTTGTAGCACCAAATTTTACTTTATTAAAATCTTTTAAAGTATAAATATAGGAATATCCTAATTGACGCAGACAGTCTTCTATCAACTTGTCTTCGGGAATTAGCACATCAACATTTTTGGGTAAATAAGCGAGAGAGCGAATATGAAAGTGATCTAAATGTTGATGGGAAATAATTAGTAGATCAAATTCGGGAATGTTCTCATGAATTACTTCTCTTTCGGGACAAATATCAAATAAGCCTTCTTGGTGTGGGTTCCAGAGAACTGGATCCATTAAGATTCGACAATCTTGGGTGTTGACGAAAATAGAAGCGTGTCCAATAACATGAATTTCCATCTTCTTAAACAGTAGAATTAATTTTCTAATTTTTGAACTAATATTGCAGTAGCCAACTGAATGCGTTGATATTTTTTATACATTGCTTGAGAGTTTGATTCGTCTCCCATCTGGTGGTAAATTTTGGCGAGTACGTTCACAGGCGGACTAAATGCTGGCATCAGTTCGCTGACTTTCAAAAAATGCTGGCACGCCTGTTTTAAATCGCCCTGTTTGGCGTAGATTCTGCCGAGTAATGAATGCGCTCCACAGGCTGTCATCTCATCTTGTAATGCAGCATGAAGAAAACTGGCTGCACGTTGGGGATATCCTGCTTGCAGTAGCAAATTGCCTAGCCTGAAGTTGAGTTGGGGGTGGCGAGTGCTGATTTTCTTGTAAATTTGATGGTGCTTGAATACCTGGCGAAAATCCCCCAATTTGCTATACAACAGCCCTAATGTAAAGTGAGCGATCGCCAACTCTTGTTGATTCACTCCGCTTACTTCTAGTTGCTGTTCTAATTCTTCCAAGTTCTGCCGCTCAAATTTTAAGTCACGACTGGCTAATTCACTAATAGAACGCAAGACACTGTAACGATAATTAACATCTAAACTAGCCGCTTGCTTGTGATAATCTTGGGCTAGTTCATGATTGGATTCCGCTAGGCTCAGTAGGTAGTAAGTTGTAGCGCAGTCTGAGAATTGTTGTAATTCCTCAAGACAACCGGCGACAACAACCTCAGCTTCTCCATCTCGCAATTTTTTGTCCAAATCGAATAAGCGCGAGTAATGACTGGACTTTTGGCGATCGCCTTCCCATAAAGCCGCCAGATAGTCTGCAATAAAACGATAACGCAATGGTGTATAACCACTACTGACTGAACGAGTTAAGGTGACAAAATCCGACGTTAAAGGCAGCTTTTGCAAGCTAGTAAACACCTCTTGCGGATCGATCCAAGGTTCGTCCGCAGGTAATTCAATAAAATAGTCGATATCGATATCAATTAAACTGTCTTCTGGCAGCTGCAATTGAGTTAGATCACGATAATCGCAAATAACTACATCCAATCCCAACAGTTTCCCTTCTAAGATAGTACCGACTAGCTTAAAACTTGATAAATCTTCCAGGCTCACTCCTTCCATTGATTGCAACTTGCCCAGAATTTCTTTAATTTTTTGTTCTCGATTTTGTTCTTCGTTTTGAGGGGGACTCACCCAAATCAAACGGGAAATCATGCCCAAGCGGTAAGCCGGATATAAGAAATCTTCAATGCTATAGCTGTAACCGCGATCAGGCAACATGTGATGGGGTTTCTCATATTTAGCCAATTCATCAGCCGTTGTGCAATTTTCCAATGCTGCAATTCGCTGCTGGCTGACTAACTGAAGGTCTATATGTGCATCTAAATAAATTAAAGTTTTACCTTGAATCCTGCGCCGCTTCCACTCTGGTAATACAGCAGAATGCTCTTCAAATATGATAGGTTTCATTATTTCTTTATTTATTTTCTTGGTGTTATTTTAGTTAATCAACACTATAAGCGCATTCTAAATGTATTTTTTGCAAAGCAATATATATGTTAAAAAAAGTTTACGAAATCTATTAATAAACATCCTTCAAAATTAACCACCTGAACTTTCCATAACTTTTATTAACTGCAACAAAAAAATTGTATTTACATCCTGAACTTTTAAGAACTTATCTATATTGCGATGCTAGAACATCTAGATTATAAAAGAATTATGTCTGATTTTTGATGATTTGATTCAGCAAAAACATCCATCTGATTAACTAATTACTAGGAGAAATAAAATGTCTAAAGAAGCTCTTGTAAAAATGTTTGAAGCTGCTAAAGAAGATGCGGCTTTACAACAGCAACTAGAAAAAGCTGATGGATATGCAGAAGCTGTAAAAATCGGTGCTGAAAATGGCTTTAATTTTACTGAAGAAGAAGCACAAGCTTTCCTAGCTGAACGCGGCTTAATAGAAGGGCCAGAAGGAGAATTATCTGAAGAAGCCCTTGAAGCTGTTGCTGGTGGCTGGTTTGATAACTGGAGAGTCAGAATTCGTGGCGGTTCTGGTTGGTAGATCGTAGTTTCCACTGTTCTACAGCAGGTAAATTATGACTTGCTATAGTTCAATTCAGTTGGTTGGTGTTTGTTACTTGCGAGGTAAGTAATCAAATAGTCAACTTGAAGAGGGTATATGTTAATTTCATTCAATATACCCTTCCTCTTATCTATCGTAAAAATGAACCATTTAAATCAAAGTAACTTGTTTACTTAGTTATTATTTATTGCCTATGACTCTGTAACATGGTTATGATTATTGTTAATATTTGATTATATTAAAATCAGATTATTTTTTAATTTAAATAATTTTAATTAATCTTTAAAACTTAAACATTAGTGTGGAAAATAACCAAAATATCTGATTTTTTTGAGGAATAATATTAATGTCAAAAGAAGTTGTTGAGCAATTAATGCAAGCTGCTAGCCAAGATGTAGCGTTACAAAATAAACTGGAAATTGCACAAGGGTTTGCAGAAGTTGTTAAAATCGGTGCTGAGAGATGTTATCAGTTTACTCAAGAAGATGTGCAAGCTTTTCTGAATGAGCTTGGTATTCCTGTTGAAGAAAGTTCCGATGGTGAACTATCAGAAGAAATCCTTGATGCTGTTGCTGGTGGATGGTTTCAGAATTTGAGAATTAGGTATGGCAATAACCCACCAATTACAATCCGTCAGTGGTAGCAAAATATTTTTTCAGTTCTTTTGTAGGTAATCTGCTCAACTTCCTCTATTTATTGAAAACCAGGACAAATCAAATGTCTAAAGAATCTGTTGCACGCATGATAGAAACTGCTGGAGAAGATTTAGCTTTGCAAAAAAAGCTCGAAGCTGCACAAGGGTTTGCAGAAGTCGTTCAAATTGGGGCGGAAAAAGGATATCAGTTTACTGAAAAAGATGTACAAGCTTTTATGACTGAACGCGGTATTAATATCATAGACATCGTAGACGGTCAGGGGGAAGAACTATCAGAGGAAATGCTTGATGCTGTGGCTGGTGGCTCTTTTTGGGACGGAAAATGGACGGATAACGTGAGAATTAACCTTCGTGGTTGGTAATTTTGTTCAATATGATTGAGGTAATTTTACAATGTCGAAACAAGCGATCGCACAAATGATGCAATCCGCTAGTCAAGATAAAACCTTGCAACAGCAACTAGAACAGGCGGGCGGATTAGCAGAAGTGGTAAACATTGGTGCGGAAAAAGGCTATCAGTTTACTGAAGAAGATGTCCAAGCTTTTCTCTTGGAACATGGCATTAATTTTGATGATAGCGAAGAAGGTGAACTATCAGAGGCAGTCTTGGAAACTGTCGCTGGCGGTATGGTGATTAACTGGTGGTCGCCCAGGTTTAGAGGTTGGTAAAACCCTACTAATTCAATTAGTCAGGCCATCCTGTCGGTAATTTCAAACCCCTAATCATAGCACCCAGGCGATTGCCTAACGTTAACATAAGAACAAAAGATGGATGTACTGAAAGCTTGGCAAGAAATCCTCACAAAAGAGAATGTTTTCACAGACGAAGCAAATATTGCTGCTGTGCAGACAGCAACTTTTGCTACTAAACAGCGAGTGTTGGCGATTATTCGACCAGGCGATCGCGCCGAAGTTCAAGAATGCGTCAAAATTGCCAATCAATATCACACACCTATTTATCCTATTAGCCGGGGTAAAAATTGGGGCTTGGGTTCACGAGTTCCCGTTCAAGATAACTGTGTAGTGATGGATTTGAGCAGGTTAAATCGCATTATTGAATATAACGAAAAGCTGGCTTACATCACTGTAGAACCAGGAGTTACCTTTCAACAGGTATTTGAATATTTGCGCGATATTCAGTCCAACTTATTTATATCTGTAATTGGCGGTTCTCCCCATGCTAGCTTAATCGGAAATGCCTTGGAAAGAGGAGATGGTATTGGGCCGAATGGCGATCGCGCCAGTTATGTTTGCGGTTTTGAAGTAGTTTTACCCACAGGAGAACTGATTCATACTGGATTTGGACGTTTTGCTCATGCCAAAACTACACCTGTGAGTCGTTGGGGAGTAGGGCCTTCCCTAGATGGTATATTTGCCCAATCTAATTGGGGCATAGTCACCCAAATGACAGTTTGGTTAACACCCCTACCCAAATATTATCAATCTTTTAATTGTGTCGTTAAAGATGATGATTCTTTAGAGAAAGTCCTCGATATCATTCAGCAATTAATGCTGCAAGGTACAATTCAGGAAAACTGTTTTAATCTTTGGAATTGCTACAAAGTTTTAGCCAGAGAAGGGCGATATCCTTGGCAACTTTTAGGAGGAAAAACCCCTTTTTCTCTGAAAGAATTAAAAGGTGTTGAACCTTGGATAGGAAGTGGAGATTTATATTGCGCCAGTCGCGAACAAGCATTCGCATTACAGCAGATAATTGAAGAAGCATTCGCCGGAAAAGTAGCTCCAGTAACTTTTAGAGGACACGATGCTAGTAATGAACTATTAAATTTAAGTATTGGGGTTCCCAGTAATTTAAATGTCAAAAGCACTTATTGGCGCAAGAAAATCAAAATACCTAACAATATCGATCCTGATAGAGATGCTTGTGGTGTACATTGGCTTTGTCCATTATTTCCTTTTGATGGACAGCAAATTGTTGCCGCCTTAAAAACAATTGAATCAACAATTAAATCCTTTGGATTTGAGCCAAACATTGCCATCAGTTGTTCAACAAGTAGAAGTGTCAAAATGTTTATCGCTATCATGTATGATCGCGAGCAACCTGAAGAAGATGATCGAGCAATGTCATGCCACAATCAAATTTTACAATTCTTATTGCAATCAGGATATATTCCTTATCGGTTAGGGATTCAATCAATGAATTCTCTCCCCTCGCCAGCAGATGATTATAATCAATTAATTAGCCAATTGAAACAGCAACTAGATCCTAATAATATCCTTGCTCCTGGCCGATACGATTTTAGAAACAATTTTGAAAAATATTAATTAACTAACAACTGCCAAACTTTTCATTTTTGGATGATAAAATACCATGAAAATAGCCGTTATTGGTGGTGGTACAGCAGGATATATCGCTGCATCACACATCAGCAAACATTTTCCTCAGTTTGACTTATATCATATTTATGACTCGACTATCCCTAGCATTGGGGTAGGTGAAGGCACAACACCTTACTTTTTAACTTGGTTAGATAAAATTACTAATTTGAGCTATGAACAACTAGAAAAAAGATGTCATATTACTCGAAAATTTGGCATTAGCTTTGAGAATTGGGGAGTTGAACACGAAAAATTTTTCCATCACTTTTATCCCGTCGGACAAGGATATGCCTATCATATTTCTGCCGTGGAAATCGTTAATCTTCTTAAAGAACATGTTTGTGCGACAGAAATTGATTCCAATGTAATAGATTTACAAAGCAACGGAATATCAGTCAAGATTATATTAGCAAATAATACTAATCTAGAAGTTGACCTAGCAATTGACGCGCGAGGATTTCCTCAATCTTTTGATGAAAATTACATTAAACTGTCTTGGATACCTACTAATAGAGCTTTAATTCGTCAAGTTCCGGGAATTGATGATCATACTATTGATCTAAAAATTGGCAGCCATGCGGTCAAGTATCAAACAGCTACTAGAAGTATAGCTCGACCTCATGGTTGGATTTTTACCATTCCCCTAACCAATCGCACATCTTATGGTTACATTTACAATCGTGATATTAGTTCAGTCAGTGAAATAGAAACAGATTTTGATAAATTCTTTCAGGCAGAAGGAATTACCTATAATGGTCAAGCTAAACAGGTAAATTTCCCGAATTTTACTGTACGTAATTGTTTTGACGGCGCACTTTTTAAGATTGGTAATAGTGCTTCGTTTCTCGAACCTTTAGAAGCAACAGCTATTGGCTGTATTCTCAAACAGGTTGAAGCCATATCTCATTGGGTGCTTCGGTCTTTTGCTAAACTCGAAAAAAGAGAAAGATTAGATGAAAGCCAACTGATAATTTTCAATCAATACTTTCTGAATTATGTTTATAAGATGTCTCTGTTTGTTGGCTGGCATTATGCAATGGGGTCTCGCTTCAATACAAAATTTTGGGAATTTGCCGAAGCTAATTTTTATCAAGAAATAGAAAATTTGGAGAATAAAACACTATTAGAAAAATTTTATAGTGTTTTAGAATTAGCACAGCGATCGCCTCATCCAATTGACAATTTTCTAGAATTCTCATCAACAGTAGCAGAGACAGAAACCAACATTGTCACCGCTCTCATCAAAGGAGTTGCCAAATTATACGGTCAGTGGACTCAGCCAAGTTTTACCGAAGTCGGATATGGCATCGGATATTTTTCCTAAGGAGTCTACATAACCTCGTTATAACCCCCGCGTGAATGCGGGGGATTTACGCCTGATGACTTTTAACTATGACAAGCAGTTTTAGTCCTAACTTAGTTCGGTTTTTCAAATTTGATTATTGTTGTTTCTCAATTGCTCGGCACGTTGCTGTAAATTTTGGAAAAAATCCTGGTTGATAATTTCGGCAATTTCGCTGTCTTTTTTCGATTGATCGATTTGAATTTGCAATTCCAATACTTGTTGTTTTAGTTTCTGTTCTCGTTTGTGGAATTCATGAGACATGTGAATAGCTGCTGCGGCTTGGTTAGCCAAAGCACCTAAAAACTCTAAATCTTCTTCTGTATAGCGGACAAGCGGAGATAAATTATCAACGTATAAAACCCCGATGGTTTCCTTGTAGTTTTTCAAAGGCACACACATACAATTCTGAATTCCATCTAGAACTACTGAGATAGAATCAGAAAATCGCTGATCGCGCTGAGGATCTTGAGTGATAATTGCATCCCCGCTTTTATAAGCGAGATTGACAATCCGCCGACTGTAAAATGGTTGATCATCATGAAGATACTCTCGTAACTTCACAGCTTTTGGTTCGAGTTGTTGAGACTCGTCATCAACTAAAAGAATGACAGCCCGATCAATTCCCATAATTTGAAACAGCAAATCCAGAATTTTTTGGAGAATTTGTTCTGGTTCATCAGGAGAACAGAGTTGTTTGCTGACTTCTAAGAGAATTTTGAGTTTGTTGACTGATTTTTGTCCACTATTGTGAGTATTAAATTTGATAACTGAATCTTCATTAAACTGCTGGTTCACCAAACTGTCCAGTTGAACTGGTATTTGGGGTAAAGCAATTTGTTTTAAATTATCACTTAATAATTCTTTAGCATCGATATTCTGTAACTGTGATGTCGTCAGATCATGAACAAATTTAAACGGCGCAGTACCGCAAGCAATGACATCACCATCAGCCAGTTGATAAGAATCAATTTGCACTTGATTCACAAAAGTATGATTGCGACTCTGACAATCTTGAATTGTCACCCCATTGAGGGTGACGTGAATCTGCGCGTGGTAACGTGATACAGTTTCTTCTAATAAAACAATAGTGTTATCGATTTGGCGACCAATGGTGTTAACTCCTGGTTTCAATTCATAGACTCTCTCATTTGAAGTTTCAGGAGCGTAGATTAAATAGGACACGGTTGCTCCTCAGATATTATCTAACCTTTACTAGAAATTTAGTGCCAAAAAATAGACACTTACCTGGTAAATATGAACAGTTAAATTGTAACTGCGTTGCTAGTAATTTGTTTAGCCATGTTTTGCAAAACTGTACTGATGGGATGGTTACTGTATTTAATTGTAAAGATGCCTTGACTAGCTAAACGCAGCATATCGGGAGAGTCAGGCAGAATGCCCAACACAGGCACATTGTAAGTAGATCGGACTTGTTGACACATTTGCTCGAAGTTGTATTCAGGTAAGGCTTTGTTGACTATCAGAAACAGATTAGGGACTTTGAGTCGCCGAGCCACATCTACTGTAACGGCTGTCCCCTGGAAATCTTGTCGATCTGGTCTTAAAATTAACAGCACAATCTGGGACACTGTTAACGAAAGTAACGTTTCTTCACTCAGGCCAGGATGAGTGTCGATAAATAAATAATCTAGTTTTAAATCCTTAATCAGCTGCTGATATCCTGCAAATAATAATTCCGCGTCGAAACCTTCTCTTAATATCCGAGAAATATCATTGATTTTGACACTAGCAGGCACTAAATAAATCTTGCTATTGGGAGTTCCCTGTCCTTCCAGCACATGACTGACATCATAGGCTGCATCGGTAATTTTACCCTTTCCCCAGAGAAAATCATTGAGCGTGCGATCGCCCTGCTGCTCCCCCAAACCAAACAGAATATGAATGCCAGGGGAAGGAAGATCAGTATCAATAATTCCAACGCGATTTCCCTCACGGGCAACCAGTGTTGCCAGATTAGCGGTAGTATTAGATTTGCCAGTGCCGCCCCGATAAGAATGAATCGAAATAATTCTTGACATTTTGTTATTAAGTTAAAAGTAACAAAAATAAAACATAGAGTATATTTTAAAACATCTTTTTCATTTATTATTATTCCTAATATACTTTTTTGACTTTTGCGGTAGCAATGAATTCTTCACAGTTTTTTGCTGATATTTTGGCAGGTTATGGAGCTAGCGAGTCAGAAATCGTGGAATTGCTGACATACAATCAAAATGTCTTCGCTCGCCCTCTGCCAGAGTACCTGCACCAACCGCAATCAGAACCTTATCTTGCTACCTGGGAGCAATATGCCCAAGAGTCGGCTAGCGTTGGGGTTTATGCAACTTTGAAAACGCATTTGGTTCAATTTCAGTTTCCGATACTGGCTGGTATCAGCGAGACGGAAGAATATCGAGCAGCAACTCGCAAAGGGAAATCAACCAAACAGATGAAGACTGCTAGTGGGTTGGTTTTGCTCCAACCGGAACAACTCCAACTATATGTTTATCCAACCTTAGCAGGTGCGATTCCTGTCTTAGTTGCAGGGAACCGACAAGATTTTATCAGCTTAGTCCAAGCATTGACTAAACGTAACGAACCCAAGTCCATCCCAGACTCAATGGGAGCCTGCATTGTAGAAGGATATAACAACTGGCATCGGGTGCGCCAATACCAACAAAGATGGCTGGAGAACAATCAAAATCAGGAGCATCCAGGCAATTGGGCAGACGAGTTTCAACGGTTAATTCAGCGTCCAGAACTGTATCGAGATCGGTTTATATTGCTCAGTCGGGGGGCGTATAGCAACGTTAACGCTATTGAATTAGGACTCGATGAACAACGATGGCGAGAACTCTCGCTCAAAATTCGCTTAGAACACGAATCCACCCATTATGTAACACGCCGTTGGTTCGGCTCGATGCGAAACAACATCCTCGACGAATTAATTGCAGATTATCGAGGTATTGTGAGTGCGAACGGCAATTATCGGGCTGACTGGTTTTTACATTTTGTGGGTTTAGAAGCCTTTCCCACCTATCGTCAAGGGGGCAGATTGGAAAATTATCGAGGCGAGCCACCACTCTCAGACGGGGCGTTTCAAGTTTTACAAATATTAGTGAAAAACGCTGCCGAAAATTTAGAAGAGTTTGAGCAAAGATATTGTCATTCAGTACGAACCAGCCAAGAAGAAATGGCAATGTTAATAGCTTTGTCAACGCTAAGACTGGAAGAATTAGCTTCTAAGCAAGGAGTGTCTTTGTTAGAAACAGCCTTTAATTCCCAAAAACAGATGATTTTCAACTCTGATGCACTCAATATTCAGTGAGAGAATAACGGGGAAAAATTGCCAATTAAATAGGTGAAATATATGATAGATATTTTTCTCAAACAGTTAAGTAATAGTGATATTCAATGGCTCAAGCAAAACGGACATCAACAAAACATTCCCGCAGGAAGCGTCTTAATTGAACAGGCGCGATCGCCTGCGGTGGGGCGTAGCCCATCGCCTGATTGTTTCTACCTGCTAATTAGCGGCGAACTCACAGCAAGCATTAGTCAAAACCAAGGCGGCAGATTAGGTAGTATTTTTGCTGCCCTGGAAGACGACCAAAATTTGGAACAAGAAATTGCCAGCTTTTCCCCTGGAGAAGTCATAGGCAAGATGCCTGTTGTAGAACTCACACCAGCAACTATGACTGTGAGAGCCGCAGAAAATTCAACTGTGCTTGCCATTCCCTATGAGGCACTACAAGAGCAAATAGAAGCGGATTTTGGGTTTGCAGCCAGATTTTATCGAGGCATTGCGATTTTACTCTCAGAGCGTTTTGGGCGACTTATTCAACAATTTTTGCGTCAGCAAAAAGGACAAATTCCGCCGTTACAGGATGTACCGCTAATTTTTGGCGAACTCAGTGACAGTGACGTTGACTGGATGCTGGGCGTTGGCAAATTGGAAGCAATATCATCTGACAAAGTTCTCATCCGAACTGGCGAGCAGATTGAAAATCTCTATATCATTCTGCAAGGCGGAATTGCTGTGTTTATGAAAGAAGAACAATCCAATCGGCTCGTCAATCTTTTCGCCGCCTTAGAAAGCAACGAAGAAACAGATGATTCCTTAGAAAGAGAAATTATGCGCCTTTACCGGGGAGAAATTCTCGGAGAAGCCTTTACCTTAGATAATCCCATGTCAACCTATACCTTGAGAGCATTAGAAGATTCTATTTTGCTGAAAATTCCAGACCGCCAATTGCTAGTGAAATTACAGCAAGATGTCGCAACTGCGGCTCGATTTTACCGTGTCCTGGCCATGCTGCTCTCAGGGAGATGGCAAGGACTGATTAGCCGTTTGGGATACGGGCGAAGTTCCTACCAAATTGGTCAAAGCTTAGAACTAGACGCAGAATACGAAGATGAAATTGATCTTGATCTCATGGATAACCTCACCCTCGGTGGAGCCAGATTTGAATGGATGCTCAAACGACTAAAAGTCAGTTAGACCTTGATCAACGAGAAGAGGATTAGTTTTTATGTCAGATTCAGCCAAAAAACTATTTCGTGAAGAAGCCTTAGAACGCTTATCCTCACCAGAACGGCTTGACCAGCTGATGAATGTTGTCAATCCTCAAGCTTGGTTGCCATTAGCTGGATTAGGATCTTTAGTGGCGATCGCCGCCATTTGGAGCGTAGTTGGTCGCCTACCCCTGACAGTTTCAGGACAAGGTGTGTTGCTCTATCCTCGCAGCGTCGTTCAATTTCAAGCACCTAGTGATGGGACAGTAGTAAAACTGAACATTAAATCTGGAGATAACGTCAAAAAAGGCGATGTCATCGGCATCATCAGCCAACCCTCCTTGCAACAGCAACTCCAACAAGAACAGAAAAAGCTCAGAGAACTATTGACTCAAGCACAAGACAGCAATTCCGTGCTTAACAAACGACTCAGTTCAGAAAGAGCAAATCTGATCAAACAAAGAGTCTACCTGAACGCCAGCTTAGAAAGAGAGTCTATCTTACCAGCTTTGCGCCAAAAAAATCTCACATTACTCGCGCAAAACCGCGCCGCTATTGAAAAAAAACTGAGTACAGACCAGCAAATTTTACCGAGTCTGCGTCAAAGAAGTCTGGATAGTTTGCAACAAAAAAGAGAAGGTTTTAACAAGCGCATAGAACAAATTAATAAATTGCTGCCACAACTAGAAAGACAGTTAGAAGCTCGCCGTCAATTGTACGAGCAGAAAATAGTCAGTGCTGATGTGATGTTAAGTGCTCAAAGAGAATACTTTGACAGTTTAGCTCAACTCTCTGACCTGGAAGCCCAACAGAAACAGCTAGAAGTGGAGCAGTCCAATATAGAACGGCAGTATTTAGATAGTCAAAACCAAACTAATGAACTCAACGTCAAACTACAAGAAATCCAAGTTCAACAAGTTGATATCGAAAGGCAATACCAACAAAGTTTGAATACACTGGACGAAATCAATACCAAACTGCGAGACGTTGACAGTCAACTTGCTAAGTTAGCTCAAGAAGAACTACAGGCAAAGATTAATCAACAGAATAATATTGCAGACGTAAGAAGAAGAATAGCTCAATTAGAGAAAGAAATTGAATTAAAAAGCCAAATTGTCAGTGATTATGACGGAAAAGTTATTGAATTATCAGTTGTGCCAGGACAGATAGTGGGTAGCGGAACTCGTCTAGGAGCAGTGAATGCTCAAGGCACCGATGCCCAACTGATGAGCGTCATTTACTTTGCCGATAAAGATGGCAAACAAATCAAATCGGGAATGGAAGTCCAAGTCACCCCCAGTCTAGTCAAGCGAGAACGATTTGGTGGTATTCTCGGCAAGGTGCAAACGGTGACACCATTCCCGGTGACAGTACAAGATATGTCCAGCATCATCGGCAACCAAAATCTGGCGGAAAGTCTCGCCGAAAGTCTCGGACAAGCAGGGGGTAAAGCTCCCGTACAAGTGTTTGCACAGCTGGAAACAGCCAATACGAACAGTGGCTATCAATGGTCTTCTTCCAACGGACCGGACATCAAACTTTCTCCAGGAACTACCGTACAGGTGCGTGTGAAAGTCGGAGAAATTGCACCAATAGCCTATGTTATTCCTATCTTGAAGTCGGTTACGGGTATTTATTAGGAGATTATGCCAATAGCACTGATTTCCAACTTATTCACACCCCACCAAGGTGGTCGAGTGCGAACTCCTACTGTGCTGCAAATGGAAGCTGTAGAATGTGGAGCGGCCGCACTCGGTATTATCTTGGGTTACTACGGTCGGATAGTTCCCCTGACAGAATTGCGGCGTGAGTGTGGCGTGTCACGGGATGGGAGCAAAGCTTCTAACGTTCTCAAAGCAGCTCGGTTGTACGGTTTAAACGCCAAAGGATTTAAAAAATCCTTGGAAGACGTGCAACAAATTAAACCTCCTTTCATTGCTTTCTGGAACTTCAATCATTTTTTGGTCGTAGAAGGGTTTGCGGGGAAAACCGTTTATCTCAATGACCCAGGAACAGGGCCAAGAAAGGTTTCTTTTGATGAATTTGACCAAGCGTTCACCGGCGTGGTTCTATTGATGGAACCGGGGCCAGATTTTAAAAAAGGGGGGAAAAAACAGGGAATTCTCACCGCAATGGCCACACGCTTGCAAACCTCGCGTCAAGCCTTGATTTTTTGTTTGATTGCCGGATTATTGCTAACGATTCCCCGTTTAGCAGTGCCAGCTTTTACACAAGTGTTCGTTGATGAGATTTTGGTAGAAAATCGCACAGACTGGTTGCGTCCCCTGCTGTTGGGCATGGTGTTGGTGGCATTACTCAGAGGCTTGCTAGCTCGACTGCGACTGACTTATCTGCGACGGTTATTGCTGAAGCTATCAGTGGCGATGTCGGGTCAGTTTCTGTGGCACACCATCCGGTTACCAGTAGGGTTTTATGCCCAACGGTTCGCGGGGGAAATTAGCAGTCGCGCGCAACTCAACAATAAAGTAGCTGAGGTACTCTCAGGGCGTTTGGCAACCACCGTGATCGACTCGATCATGATGGTTTTTTATGCCTTGATCATGTTGTTTTATGACCCATTGTTGACCTTGATTGCTATTCTGTTTGCGGCTGCCAATTTCGTGGCCTTGCAATCTCTGTCCCGCAACCGAGTCGATGCAAATATCAGGCTGTCTCAAGAAACTGGGAAGGTAGCAGGTGTTGCCATTAGTGGGATTCAAACCATTGAAACTGTCAAGGCAAGCGGGCTAGAGTCAGACTTATTTGCTAAGTTCGCGGGATACTATGCCAAAACTATCAACGCCCAACAGGAATTAGGACTGCCTTCTCGATTACTGGGAACATTGCCAACGGCGTTGACTTCCCTTGCTGTGACCTCGATTTTAGTAGTTGGCGGGTTCCGAGTCATGCAAGGCACCCTGAGTATTGGCGCACTGATTGCTTACCAAGCACTGACGCAGGAATTTCTCAAGCCTGTTAACGATTTGGTCAATTTTGGCAGTACGCTGCAAGAATTGGAAGCAGACTTAAATCGGCTAGATGATGTTTTAGCAAACCCCGTTGATCCAGAAGCAGAAAGACAAGTGGAGCCAGTGAGCGATCGCTGGGAATTCTATCGCCAAGATTCCTTTAAATTGCAAGGATACGTCAAGATAGACAATCTCACCTTTGGCTACAACCGCCTAGATGACCCCCTAATTAAAGATTTGAGCTTTAACTTGAAACCTGGTCAGAGAGTCGCTTTAGTCGGCGGTAGCGGTTCCGGCAAGTCCACCGTCGCTAAGTTGCTCACCGGACTCTATCAACCTTGGTCTGGCGACATCCTCTTAGACGACATTCCCCGCGCTCAGATTCCTCGTCCCATCCTTGCCAATTCTCTGGCGATGGTAGAGCAGGAAATCTTTCTGTTTGCTGGCACGGTGCGCGAAAATCTCACCCTCTGGGATCCAACTGTACCGGAAGCAGACATCATCAGAGCTTGTCAAGACGCAGCTATCCACGACCTGATCTTGAATATGCCAGGGGGCTATAATTGCCAGCTAACTGAAGGCGGTATGAATCTCAGTGGCGGACAACGTCAACGCTTGGAAATTGCACGGGCTTTGGTGAGGAATCCATCTGTATTGGTTCTCGATGAGGCAACTAGCGCGCTGGATGCGGAAACAGAGCTGATGATTGACAGAAACCTGCGTCGGCGTGGTTGTTCCTGCATCGTCGTTGCCCACCGACTGAGTACGATTCGCGATTGTGATGAAATTATTGTCTTGGCGCGGGGGAAAGTGGTACAACGAGGCACCCACGAAGAGTTACGCCGCAGCCCAGGAGTCTATACCCGCTTAGTTGGCACTCAAGAAAGATAAATTAAATTATGACTATTGCTCAACAAGGACGCATCGTTAAAGGTAACGAACCGTTGCTGTTAGACGATCCCCAGAGGATCTGGGTGGTGAAATCAGGTTCTCTGGTGTTGCATAGCATCTTGGTGGAGAACACAGAACTCAAAGGCAATCGCCGCTTTTTGTTTAATATTGGTGCCGGCGAAGCCTTGTTTGGCGTAAATTTAGTGGCAAGTCCAGGCAGCAAGGAATTCAGAGGCATTTTGGCAGTGGCTCTGGAAGAAACCGAATTGTTGGAATGCTCGTTGGCGGATTTGATTGCGGAAATTGCAGAAGGGAACTGGCAAGCGATCGCCTTGTTGGAAGGCTGGCTTTGTCACTTGGGAGAATGGCTCAGTGAGCAGCTAACATCAGCTAACTCGCCAAGTAATAGTATCTTGGCGGAAGGAACCCACTTTATATCATTGCTCAAAGAGCAAACCTTGGTGCCACCTCGCCCCTCCGTCAGAGATGAGCAGGTGGGAAAAACAGTCGCCTGGATTCATATCCGCCAAGGCAGCACTCGTTGGTTAGGGATGGAAGACCTAAAAATAGAGACTACTTCCCCACCCATACCTTTAGTTGATGGTATGTGGTTGGAGGCGGAAAATACCGTAGAAGTTTACACAACTCCTACCCCAGAACTAGAAACATTTGAACAACTAGCCGCCAGTTTATCTCAGTTACACGCTTATTTTTTTCACTACTTTCACCTCTTAGAACAGCAGCAAATTGAGTCGGAATTTCGCCGTTTCCAGGAAAGGCAGCAACTCAACCGTCGGATGATCGAAAGCTCGATGGGAGAATTAACATCTGTATTGCAGTCGCAAACAGATGAATTCTTTCCCGAAGGAACTCATTTGCTGATGGCGGCAGGTGCGGTAGGTAGAGCAATGGGGATTAACATTCGCCCCCCAGCCCAATCGGAAGACTTTGATCGCGTCCAACATCCCATCGAAGTGATTGCACGAGCTTCTCAATGCCGAGTTCGCCGGGTGTTGCTGGTTAGTGACTGGTGGCAACAAGAACATGGTGCTTTGTTAGGCTACACCAAAACTAACCAGCCAGTAGCTTTATTGCCAGAGGCAGGAAATCGTTATGTGCTGTTTGATCCAGAAACTTTAACACGCAAGAGCGTTGATGCCGAGGTAAGTGCCAACCTCAAGCCGGAAGCTTATGTATTTTATCGACCCTTACCTCAGTTTGTGACTAATGCCGTGGAGATTTTCCAATTTGGCATCAAGGGGTATGAAACAGGCATTGTCGCTATTATCGTCTTGGGTATCTTGGCATCACTGCTAGGTATGGTGACACCACAAGCAACGGCTATCTTAGTTAATGATGCGATTCCCGACAGCGATCGCTCTTTATTATTGCAACTGGGATTAGCTCTGTTTGCTGCTGCTTTTGGCCAAGCTACTTTTCAACTAGCACAACAGATTATTACCTTAAGAGTGGAAAGTGCGGCTGATGCCACTCTCCAGCCGGCTGTTTGGGATAAAATCCTGAAATTAAGTCCGGCGTTTTTTCGCGAGTATGCTTCTGGTGATTTGGTAAACCGACTGTTGGTAGTTAGCCAAATTCGCTCTCAACTGAGTGGTTCCACACAACGCACACTATTAACCGGACTGTTCGCTCTCCTGAACCTGGTGTTAATGTTTGTGTATAGCTGGAAACTCGCTTTGGTAGGTCTTGGTATGGGTGTTTTAGTCATCATCATTACCCTGGTTTCCAGCCAGCTGATAGTCAAGAAAAAGCGAAAACAAGAGACACTAGATGGTGAGATTAACGGACTGACTGTAGAACTCATCCAAGGCGTATCCAAGTTGCGTGTTGCGGCGGCTGAGGAACGGGCATTTGCAGCTTGGGCGAAACAGTACAGTCAACGCACCAAGTTACAATCAGGTGTCAAACGCATTGATGATAGTCTCACGGTTTTTAATGAAGCACTCCCTGTTGTCAGTTCTATCCTCACATTTTGGTTTGCAATTTTCTTTATGCAGATGGCAGTGGCTCAGAGAACATCTAGTGGACTATCGCCTGGCGCATTTCTGGCTTTCAATGCCGCTTTTGCTGTTTTTGTGAACGGCGCGACCGAGATTAGCAATACTTTGAGTGATATTTTAGAGATTATTCCTCTCTGGGAACGAGCCAGACCTATATTACAATCACAACAAGAATCAGACCCTACCAAGGCAGATCCAGGCAGATTAACAGGGCGTATTGCCTTAGAACACGTTACTTTCCGCTATCGGCAGGATGGGCCACTCACCCTTGATGATGTCAGCATCTATGCCAATCCTGGGGAATTTGTCGCTATAGTCGGTCCTAGTGGCAGTGGTAAATCAACAGTATTTCGCTTGTTGTTAGGCTTTGAAACTCCGTTAAGCGGGACTGTATATTACGATGGACAAGATTTAGCAGGACTTGATATTCAAGCGGTACGTCGGCAGTTGGGCGTGGTGCTGCAAAATGTCCGCATTTCTTCTGCGCCGATTTTTGACAGCATTTCGGCTGGTGCTTTAGTCACCTTAGATGAAGCCTGGGAAGCAGCCCGAATGGCAGGTTTTGACGCAGATATTAAAGCTATGCCAATGGGAATGCACACAGTCGTGAGTGAAGGTGGCACTAATCTGTCTGGGGGGCAAAGACAACGACTGTTAATTGCTCGCGCCTTGGTTTTAAAACCGAAAATTATTCTGATGGATGAAGCAACCAGTGCTTTGGATAATCAAACCCAAGCCATTGTCACTGAAAGTTTAGATAAACTGAATGCCACTCGTATTGTCATCGCCCACCGTCTCAGCACTATTCGCAATGCTGATCGGATTTATGTTGTGGAAGCAGGGCGTGTGGTGCAGGTAGGAACTTATGATGAGTTAGTCAAGCAAGACGGATTATTCGCTCGCTTGGTAGCTCGACAGTTGGATTAGTCACTTGATTAACTCACCATCACTTTTTTTACCTTTCTTTTAAAGTATCTGGCAACCACAATAAAATTAACACTAATAGACAAACTATGACCAAGCCAATGCTGTAACGAACCGATTCTTTAAGATTAAACGATTCTTGCATGAGATAAAGTGTGATTAGCATAGTAAGCTGGCTGTGCATATTACTTGACTTTGCTGGAGTTTCACCCCTACTAGGATAGTTTGACTTGCAGTCAATAGTCCTACTTCTAGGTTAGGTGATTTTACCACAGTTAGGCTTTAGCTAAAGCACATTTTCAAAACAGATTAACAGTAAAACCCCCAGTCTCGGTGACTGGGGGTTGATTTTTGATGACTCTCAGCATTTTTACTGCTATTGGGGCATAGTCCGGCTAGCATATACATCCATAGCATAGGCGGGAGTGCGATCGCTGTAATCTATTTCCATCCCAGTAATCGACTTAGCCAATTTTTCAAAGGACTCAGAACGCCAGTTACGTTCATGGATGGGCTTCTTCTGCTCTCCTAAAAAGTAAGCTAGAGAACCTAAAACTGAACCAGCAACCCAACCTAAAACCAATACTGCTAATAAGATAGTCATGGCAAACCTCTTTTTTATATTTTTGTAACTTTATGTAAATAAATATAACTTTATTGCAACAAAATTTGCAATACGCTCTCAGGTGTGCATACCGAACAGGCAGGTAGGGTATTTACCACTACCGCCATCAGATTGCGCCAAAATTTGGCTTTGCCAATAAATCCCTGATTTTTTGGGTAAATTCAGAGATTATCTGGATTAATATTTAACTCTCGGAGTTTAGCAGCTAATCTATGCGCTCTTTCCTCGGCTGCTTGTCTTGCGGCTGCTTCCTCTTCATGGCTTAGAAGATTTTGACTGGTCACGGGATTGTAAAAGCGTAGTTTCCCAGCTTCCAAACGCAACTCTAACCCTAATACTTCACTGTGTAGAGAAAATGTACCATCTGCTAGGGCGTTAGGTGATACTGGAAAATAATTACCATCAACTAAGCTGTAACCTTGAAGTTGGGGATGAAGATAATCGCCTGTTGGGTCATATTGAAAATACTCGCGCATTCCCAAAAAGGCATAAATTCCTTTGTTCGCGCCTTGGTCTTGGCTGCGAGTGGCTTTTGAGGTAATCTCTAGCACAAAATCAGGTGTTTTATCGTTTTCTTCCCAGATTTTATCATACTTGCGATATTTAGGTGTAAGCTTTTGATGACATAGCCAAACTATGTAATAGGCATTTAAGGTACTTTTTACTAATGGACTATTTTCGGGGTAGCCTTCTGGTGCTACCCAAAAACCTTTGATAAATCGTTTTTTTACTCAGAAATAATGCTGGAGAACTGGCAGATCGATATAGACTAAAGTATCTGCTGTTTCTCATCTTGACCAGACCGTATCTAACGAACCAAATTCATCAATAATCCAACGCTCTTGTTGTAAGATTTTTGCGTGGGCAGTTTTATATTCTTGGTCAGGAACTTTTTCCCCTCCTGGTTTGTATTGGATTTGGTCTAGTGCAATTAAAGGCAAATCAGTTATTTCTGCCAGACGCTTGCTCAGAGTTGATTTACCACCACCAGCATTACCAAATACAGCGACTCTTTTCATTTTATATTTCCTACCCAGGCTTTTTTGCCACAATAAATATTGCCTTGTCTTTACTAGGCTGCCATTGATAGTCAATCGCAAAACCCCTATCAGTCAGACTTTCAATTAAATGTTGTGCGGTAAATATCCTGACCAAAGGAAAGAAGCCCAAAGCTTTGCCAATGGGGGCAATAAATTTAAACCAACCATAAGCATCTCCCATACAGGTGGTACTGGTAACGAAAATTCCTCCTGGTTTGAGCATTTTATAAACCTTCGCGATCGCCTGTTCCTTATTTTCTAGTAAATGCAAAATACTCAGTCCCAACACTCCGTCATAGCTGCAGTCTTCTACTTCTAATTCTTCGATAGTTAATTGTTCAAAAGTGACGTTATTGATACCTTTAACTTCTGCCTTACCTTTAGCAATTTTAATCATTTCTGAGGAAATATCAATCGCCCGAATATGCTTAACAAAAGGTGCGTGAATCATGGCAGTTCCTCCCGTACCACAACCAAATTCCAACACCGACCAGTCTGGTTTAAAGTATTCTTGAGTAACTTGCAATTTTTTCTGATACGATGCCTCGTCAGCAATGGGTTGCTTTGAATATTTATCGGCAATTTTGTCCCAAAATTTAGTTGAATTAGTCATGTAACCTTTCTCCATTTCGTAGATGATTCATTATTTACGCCTAAATTCCGATCCCAAGGTGTTATAGTTGGTTTTACTGTGCAGCGTAATTATTTTTTAAATACAAGCAGCAGAATCAAAACACTCAAAAGTAGAATTTCAGTACCCAACAAACCATTAAGCACCTGAGCATCTTCTGGCTAAAAGATAAAGTGCGAACGCAACAGGGTATAAGGTAAAATTTGCAGCAATAAATTACCGCCAAACAGCAACCAAATAGACCATGACAAACCTCGCCAAAGAGCGATCGCCATAAAAGAGGTGTCGCCAGCCACGGTGTTCCCGTCAGTCCGAGAATATTACTAACATGAACCGTCGCTCCGTATAATAGAGCGATCGCGATTAGCTTGGTATAAATTGCCGTCCAAGATTGTTGTAATGCTGAAAGCAAAAATTTGTGAATCGAGGTAAACTTTATTTTCTGCATCTTCTATTTAGATATAGAAAACATCTTAGAAGCTATAGAGAAGCAAGCATAATTCATAGCTCATTCTTCTCGAATTTATAAAGAGCGATGGCTGTGTATCACTGACTTCAAATTTAATTTAGCGATTGTAAATTAAGCTCTACTTCTCGTTTGCGGACGGGAAACTGAATTTCCATCACGTAGTCATTATACCCTGGCTGTTTGGGTAATTCCAAAAATACCAGCCTGACTGCACCAGCTAGATCGTAGTGATTTGCTTCTACCCATTCGGCGATCGCACCATAAGTCATATCTTGCACCTTGCTCAATAAGCGTCAGGCGATGCACATCCAATGACGTAAAACTAAGGCTTTCAGCAAGTTGCAAGCAATGCCCACCCTACAACAATTATCATCAAGAAACAGGTACAAGATGTGTGATAACCTAAAATTTTAGAACAATTGGCTGTTTCGGGTACAAAAGTTGCCATCGTTGCTGACGCAAGAGATCGCTCGGTATCACCCTGGGACGTAAAAGAATTAAGGAGGCAAAGGTTAGAATTAATATTATATATACTTCAAGGTCGCTCAATCGTACTAATTATTGATGAGGCAGGGGATAAGAAAAAAGGAAATACGACTGATTATGTGAAACGACAGTAAATTGGAAACTGAGGTAAAACAGATAATGGTATTGTGGCGGTCACAGCATATGCAGTCTTATCTGGGATGACGTTTCCTCTAATATTTGAAGTATATAAACCGAGGGAAAGACTACAACCAGGAGATAAATATTTAACTAAACCTGAAATCGCTGTGGTAATGATAAGAAAATTGCGGGCGATGGGGTTTAGATTCAATCTTGTCGTAGCGGATAGTTTATATAGTGAAAGTAGTAAACATTTTATTCAATTACTCAATAAATTAAATCTTAATTGTATTGTAGCAATTCTCTCAAACCACAGAGCATGGAGAATTACAGACTCCAAAGTAAAATACTCAAATTGGCAAAGATTTAAGCGTGTTTTTCAGATTTAAGCTCAGTAAATAGATAGATTAGAGAGATAATATGTGAGAAAAAATCCGGGATAAGATATTGGTAAATCACAACAGATAAAGAAGAGCTTCCGAAAAACACAACTTGCTAAGTTATGAGTAAATATCCAGAAATTACCCCAAGAGAAGTTGGTAATTTCTACGGGTTAAGAACTTGGGTAGAATATGGTTGAAAACAAAGTAAACATGAGGTAAGGTCAAGTCAGAATTGAACGCAGATTGACGCAGATAAACGCAGATAAATCTGTCCGTGATTTGACTAAATTTGCTATGTTTTTGCAAAAATAAAAAAGACAGGCTGTAGCCTGTCTTGGATATATTGATTTAGCAGAGAATTTAGAAATTCATTTCGGCAGCTTGGACTTTTTCCACCTGCTTCTTCTTGAGAACTAGCATTACTTGAGCTAACATCACTAAAGCAATGAAAGCAATCAACCAGCCAACTCTGTTGGCATCTTGCAACACGATTTCTACATCTTTTTGACCGAAGCCACCAACGTTGGGGTTATTGGTCAAAGCATCACCAGATGTCACAGCTTGTCCTTCAGAAACGATCAATTCTGGGCCTGCGGGAATGCTATCGCTAACAACTTCACCAGACTCAGTTGTGATGTCTACAAGATATTTAACGCTACCGTTTTCATCTTCTTCTTTAGCAATCTTGCTAATTGTGCCTGTAGCAGCAGCGTTATAAATGTTGTTGTTGCTCTTTTCGCCTGTAGGATAAACTTGTCCGCGTCCTCTGTTTCCACCTACGTGAACTGAATATTTACCGAAGTGGATATTTTTGTCGTTGGCAGGGTTGGGAGAGAGAACTGGGAAGACGATTTCCTGATATTGTTCGCCTGGTAAGGGGCCGACGATGACGATGTTTTCTTGATCTTCGCTGTAGGGTTGGAAGTAAACATCGCCTACTTCTTCTTTCATTTCTTCAGGAATGCGGTCTGCTGGTGCAATTTTGAAGCCATCAGGCAACATTAATACAGCACCAACGTTTAAGCCGACTTTAGAACCATCAGCACCAACTTGTTGTACGCTGGTGTCGTAGGGAATTTTGACGACGGCTTTAAATACCTGATCTGGTAGTACAGATTGGGGAACTTCTACTTCTGTGGGTTTGGCTGCTAAGTGGCAGTTAGCGCAAACGATTCTACCTGTAGGTTCGCGGGGAGTTTCTGGGTAGGTTTGCTGCGCCCAGAAAGGATAAGCAGCCGCAGATTGGGGAAGGACTAGATCGCTCGTAAAGAATAGTGTTACGGTAGCGATCGCTATGAGCAATGCTTTGGTCATCGCTCTCACACTGCGAGTTAACCTCGCTGTTAAACAAGCATTTCTCATCTCTATAAGGGCAACGATTAATTTAGTCAAGAGTCAATAGTCAACGGTCAATAGTCAACAGTCATAGTCTATAGTTTCTACTAAGGACTTTGGACTTTGGACTATTGACTAACAATTAAGCCCACCAAGGTTCTTCGTTGGTGCGGAAGTCGGTTTCTGTCCAAGGAGTTAAAACGATTTTGTCGTCTTGCACTTTGGCGTGACTCAACGCTAAAGAACGTGGTGCAGGGCCACGGACTACCTTACCGGTGGCATCGTATTGAGAACCGTGGCAAGGACATTTAAACTTGTTTTCGGCAGCATTCCAGGGAACGACACAACCCAGGTGGGTGCATACAGCATTGATGCCGTAATCGGTAATCGCTTCCTTGCTTTCCACCACAATGTATGTTGGGTCTCCCTTGAGTCCTTGAACTAGGGTGCGATCGCCTACATTATGGCTATCTAAAAATTTGCTGACGCTAACATCGTTGCCCAGTTCGTCTTTCGCTGTTGTACCGCCACCCGCTCCACCAGCTGCTGGTGGAATAAAGTAATTAACAACAGGATACAATGCACCCAGAGCCACACCGGTGACAGTACCAAAAGTTAGCAAGTTCATGAATTGACGTCTCCCCATATCGGGAACGTCCATAGATTCAGAAAATTGAGCCATAATCTCCGCGCTCTTCGGTTATTTTGTCTAAGCGTTCTGACAAGAGTATTAATGCTGGTGCAACTCCTGTCTCTGTCGAAATGCTAACGCTGTAACGATGCTGTCCTTCTTTGTTTCAAGATATTTCTAGCATCCATTTTGTTAGCATTACATTTCTTTATATCCTTATCATACTTGAGTTACGGAACTTAACATCGTAACTAAATGTAAAATCTAGTTGAGAAAATCTATGACAGGACAGGAATTAAGGCAACTTTTACTAGATAAATGGGGACGTTCCTATGATCTCCAGTTTCGCCGCACCCAAGGAAAGGTCTTTTTACAGGTGATGTGGAAATATCTAGAGCAAGCTTCTTTCCCCATGACTGAGGTAGAATATCAAGAGCATTTGGATAGTGTGGCGAATTATCTTCACGCTTTGGGTGGTGCGGCGCAGGTGCGAAGCTTCATCAGCGAAACACGCGAGCGTCCCCGTCTGGGTAAAGCTGTCAGCATTCCCTTAGACTTGGGTGAACGTGCTTCTGAATGGATAGTTTAACAGGCGATCGCCCCTATTGCTGTGGCGTAATGGATTAACTTTCTAGAAGTTTTATTATTTTTGGTAATCGGTCATGGGTACTAGCTAATCTTCATCACTCATGACCAAAAAAATCATGATCATTCATTTACCTGTGAGTTTCACCAAACCAATACCACCGAAATAAAGACCCAGCACCGCACCCGCTAGTAGACTTTGGGTAAGAGGATCTGTAGAAGGTGTGAGAACAGCACCTAAAATTACTCCGCCCATAATCACAATTCGCCAACCAGCAAGCATTGTTGCAGAAGAAACAATACCCAAATTAGCCAGTAACAATTGGATGATAGGCACTTGAAAGGCTAACCCAGTGCTGAACATTAACAGCAAGACAAACTCAAAATACTTATCAATTGACCACAGCTGTTCTACTACATCTGCACCATAGCTGATAAAGAAGTTTAAAGCTGCGGGAATCAACAGTAAATAGGCAAAGACTAAACCAGCAACAAACAGTACACTTGAGCCTAAGACAACAGGCCCCAGTAACCGACGTTCACGGCGAGTCAGTCCAGGTAAAACAAACTGAATGATTTGGTAAAGGATGAAGGGGCTAGAGAGTACCAAACCACTATAAGCGGCGACTTTCAGAGAGACAAAGAAATATTCGCCGGGGGCTAGTTGCAGAAATTTCACCCCTTTAGCTGGGACTTCTAGTAGCTGGACGATGGGTTTAACACCCAAGAAACAGCCAACAACACCCACAGCGACAGCAATTAATGAATAAAAAATTCTTTGTCGTAACTCTTCTAGATGGTCAAAAAGAGACATTTCGACCTCATCAGGCAACTCATCTAAAGGATTAATTTCCGAGTTGCCGTATCCCTTAGCGTCGATATCAGGAGTGTTTACGGTATCTACTTCTTGTGAAGGTGTCATGAGTCAGGTGGTAGGCAACATTTGTTAACTATTCTATCTGGGCAAGCAGCCTCCTGGGTTAATGAATCCCGGCGGTAGCCACACCCAAGGGGCCACGAGTGACACCGAGTTGATTTTGCAATTTCAACTCGCGCCAGAGTTGAGAACCTGTAATTTCACCTTGCAGTAATTGTTGATATCTATGTATAATTTTACGCACTTGTTCTGGTGTTTCATTAACAAACTCAATGCGAAAGTGACGCAATCCCAAGTCTATCAGACGTTGTACGTACTCCGCCCCAGTTTGAGCAGTGCCATTAAATACCGTGTTTCGACAACCTGTATCAGCTAGCAAAATGTGTTCACTACCTACCCTGTCTCGTAGTTTCACTTCATGCTGTTCACAAGGTCTACCACAGTTAGTATAGTCTGTTCCTTCTGAGAGAAAGGCACAAAAAACGCAGTGTTCCATGTGGAACATCGGAATATGTTGATGAATTGTCACCTCAAACCATTCTGGCGGTGCAGTGGTGAGTAAATCTTCCAGTTGGGTAATATTCAAATCATAGGATGCTGTCAGCCGTTCCAAACCATAACGCTGGTGAAAATAGTTGGCTGTGATGGGGTTAGCAACGTTGAGGGAAAAATCACCAATACAACGGTCTGCGCCAAAAAATTCTAGCTGGTCGTAATTCCGCACCAAATAACCATCGGCTTGGGAAGCGCGGACTTGCTGCAAAATCCAGTTTTCTCCCGGTTTGGTAATGCGGGGAGGGGCGACCCAAATTGTGGGGACTGGGGACTGGGGACTGGGGATTGGGTAAAAGTTATTTTCCCCTGCTCCTCTGCTCCCCTGCTCCCCTGCTCTCCGTTCATCCACTAACCTGACTGCTTCCCGATATGCACGGGGGTCTTCAAATTCGCAGTATATTGTCTCAACACCAGCATTGAGGGCGGTTTGGAGTTGTTTGAGGTTGCGGACTAAAACTATGAGTGAGGGGGTTGTGGGAGAGGGGGAAGTTTTAGGGG
>NZ_CAWMSA010000086.1:95043-96671 GCF_963870205.1 Anabaena sp. CA = ATCC 33047
AGTGAGATGATTAGTTAATGTTGCCAAATAGAAAGGGGTGTTACCTAGACGACCAAATTGTTCTTTGAGGCGGTCTGTGTCTAGGGGTTTGGTGTGTGCTTCTACCAGTAGGATTTCGGATGCTACTTGTACAATGTTACCAAACTCATCGCGGGCGATCGCCACCAATGATTGACCGATTTCCCCATACACTTCTACAGTTATCGGACGCTGAAATTGGGGATTTTCCCCCGCATAACTCTGGCGTAGTTGCTTATCTAATTCTGGGTCGCTGGTTTTCCACAGCTTATCCCCGACATGAACCCGACGAAAATTTAAAGCACCTTTCCCAAAGCTTAAAACTGCATCCTTACCTTTGTGTACCACACCATAAACTCGCCCACCTTCTTCCTTCGCCTCTGGATGACCGCAGTCAAACACCACACCATCCCCAGGCTTAAGCGGTGCTTCTAATCTTACTGTCACCTGTTCATTGCGAATACGGGTCACTTCGCCTAAATACACCCCCCGCTTCTTCCCGAAACGCGCATGAACTAATTCTTGATTATTAATTCCCTCAAACCAACCTGTGTAAAGTCCACGAGAAAACGCCATTTCCAAGTTGTAGTTTTCTTGACCTCTCCCCCAACCCCTCTCCGACACGGAGAGGGGAGCTTTTATTCCCCCTTCCTTTGTAGGGAAGGGGGTTAAGGGGTTAGGTCTGGTTAATGCCTCCATTACCCGGTCTAATGCTTCTCTGTAAACACGAGTGACATTAGCAACATATTCTGGTGCTTTTAACCGACCTTCTATCTTCAGACTGGTTACGCCAGACTTGACTAAATCTGGTAATACTTCCAACCCGGCTAAATCTTGAGGACTGAGTAAATATTTCCGTTCCCCTAAGTCTACAATTTCCCCATCAGCAATTAAATCATAAGGCATCCGGCAAGCTTGAGCGCATTCACCCCGATTTGCAGAACGTCCACCTAAAGCTTCACTGGTTAAACATTGTCCAGAATACGCCACACACAATGCACCATGCACAAACACCTCTAACGGTAAAGTCGCCGCCCGTTGTGCAATCTGCTGCTGAATTTTGTTAATCTCTTTGAGGGAACATTCACGAGCTAATACGACCAACTGACAACCCAGAGACTTAGCAAACTCCACCCCAGGCGCGCTGGTAATAGTCATTTGAGTTGAGGCGTGAATGGGAAAATCTGGCGATAGGTGACGAATGAGGCGACAAATACCCACATCCTGAACAATGATTGCATCTACACCAGCCGCGATAATTGTCCGAAGATATTGCTGGGCTTCTGGTAATTCTTTAGGGAAAATTAGGGTATTGACAGTGACATAACCCTTCACACCGCGACGGTGGAGAAATGTCATTAATTCAGGTAAATCAGCCTCAGTAAAATTTTGCGCCCGCATTCTGGCGTTAAACCGATCTAAACCAAAATAAATTGCATCCGCCCCATTTTCTACAGCAGCTTTCGCACACTCCCAGTTACCAGCAGGTGCAAGGATTTCAGGACGTATCAAGGTTGTTTGGGGATGTTGTGAGCGAGCAATTTCCATTAGGTTTAAATTAGGTTAAATATCACCATAGTGATTTTATCGAAATTAATTGATAGTTAGGG
>NZ_CAWMSA010000087.1:0-293 GCF_963870205.1 Anabaena sp. CA = ATCC 33047
TGTGTGGGTGCAGAAATTCAGACCATTGTAGAAAGGGCAGCAGCTACAACTTTCTGCCTTATGTTTCCACAAGATACTTTTGCACTAGATGAATTACCACCACTGGAAATTACATTAACTTCTTTGCTAGAAGCGAGAAAAAATATTAATCCTCTAGCAATCAGAGAGGCTGACAAAGTTGAAACTATGCGGAATAAAGCTGAACTTCAAGGGCTACCATCTAGCCCTGTAGATTCATCTATCTTTAGTGTTGGTAACGTAAATATTTTTGGATAGTTATGCAAATATCACAG
>NZ_CAWMSA010000088.1:0-485 GCF_963870205.1 Anabaena sp. CA = ATCC 33047
ATTAGTGATAAACGCACTATTTTCAACTGGCTCAAATGCCAACAGTCAGACTTTCCCAACCCAGATGAACTACCACCAGTTGAGTTTGATAAGCATATCTTCCCTGTTTTAGATGGGGCTATACAAAAACTGCTAACTTCCTTCCAAAAACAGCAGACAGGTAAAGGTATCAAACCGCAGATGACAAGGGTATTACAAAGTATCTATCATGCTATCACTAATCCTGAGAGCAATCCTGAGTTTATTCAAAGTGAACCAATTGATGAAGAAACCAAAGCACGAGTATTGAAAGTTATCACCACAGTTAACTATCGCAGTTATGAACGAGATGTCAAAAAGATTTGGGAAAGCTTTAAATCTCATAAGGATATCAGCTTACTCGTTTCTGAGTTAGATGAATATTTTGTAGACAGTGACCAATATGAGGAACTTACAGATGAACAAGACATAAGACCTATTGAAATTATTGAGGAAAAGGATATTAA
>NZ_CAWMSA010000089.1:0-22705 GCF_963870205.1 Anabaena sp. CA = ATCC 33047
CCGCCCCCGAAGCCTTCACCCAGCGATTAGCACAAATGCAAATTGTGCTACACAATCAAGACAACCGTGAGCATGACTTACTTGATTCAGATGATTATTATCAATTTCAGGGTGGTTTAATGGCGGCGGTGCGTTCTATCCAAGGAAAAAATCCAGAAGCTTATTTTGGTGATCATTCGCTTCCGGCTCAACCACGCATCCGCCAACTTCAAGAAGAAATAACAAGGGTGTATCGTTCTCGTGTGGTAAATCCTAAGTGGATTAGCGGCATGATGCGCCACGGCTACAAGGGCGCGTTTGAAATGTCAGCAACCGTAGATTTTTTATTTGCCTACGATGCCACAGCCAGATGTGTAGAAGATTATATGTATCAAGGTGTCATGGAGGCTTACTTACTTGATCCCGTAGTTTCAGAATTTATCCTGGAGAAAAATCCCCATGCCCTGCGTGATATCTCTGAAAGATTATTAGAGGCACACAAACGCGGTTTATGGCAGGATGTAAATATACCAACATTAGAAAATTTACGGAACATAGTACATCAAGCTGAAGCCCGCATTGAAGAAAAATAAGTGGTATGGATAATATCGCGTATTTGCATCTAGCTTCCGCTTATAAAGGCCCATGAAATGGGATCATGGCAGAAGACACCAAAAAAGCCATTCAGCAAGCTCAAGAATTCTATGGTATTAGTCTCATTGACTGAACCAAGAATCCTCGGACTTTAGGACGAGGAGTGTCAAATCAGAAGCGGACGCTTTTAGCACCCGCTTCGGTATTGCCAATATAAATCCTGAACAGGTTGCGTACCTCCGATTAACCACCCTAGAGAAATCGCTCAATATCCTATTTATAGATTGATTTGAGTAATTTCCTTGATTTACCTACCCAAGTGCTACAGTGGCATCAAAGCCCGTTGGCACTTGGGACATACTGCATGGATTGTCATTTGACAGTCAAGCAGGTGAAATCCTTCTTTTTGAGCAGTTTTAGCCCCAATTTTTAAAATTGAGTCATTTTTGAACTCAATCGTCGCGTTGCATTTCACACAAATCAGGTGATGGTGATGATGGGGGTAAGGCTGGTTGATTTCATAATGTTTATGTCCTTCACCTAATTCAAGTTCCCGCAAGATACCCATCCGCGCCATCAACTTTAAAGTCCGATAGATGGTTGAGAGGCTAATTCCTTCACCATCGCTTTCTAAGCGTTGATAAAGATCCTCAGCACTGAGATGTTCGCCTTGAGGAAGTTCTTGAAAAATGTGTAAAATTGTCTCTCTTTGGGGAGTTAAACGCCAGCCTCGTTCGTTTAATTCTGCCTTTAATGAAGAAGTTGTATAGACAGTCATACTAATTTTTCTCAACAAAGCCTATTAATTGAGAATATAGCAAATATTTCATCCTATTTGCAACAATCGTTGCTTATTGAGAATAATTATTAAATTTTGAAAAAAAAATAAGTAATGTGATCCCCATCGGCAATACATATCCAGCCATTCACTAGAAAAACATAGCTATCATTAATTGCCAAAGTTTCTAATCAGCAATAGATAGCAGTTAAAAGTGGGGATCAATTGAGTTTTTCGGAGCAAATAGTCCAGAGTCAACAATCTCTAGTATAGATTTTGTTCACTATTAACTATTGACTATTGACTATGACTATCACATTTAACTCAGAGACTCTAAATAGTCGCGGATGAGGTTACGCCGCTTAGGTTGGCGCAGTTTTTGTAAAGCTTTGGATTCAATTTGGCGGACTCGTTCCCTTGATAAATCAAGGGCGCGGCCAATTTCTGCTAACGAGTAAGGATGACCATCTGCTAATCCAAACCGCATTAAAATGACATCACGTTCACGGCTGGTTAAATCGGCTAACAAATTTTGCAAGTCTCTTTGTAGAGATTCTCGCATTAACATTTCTTCAGGTGTGACGCTATCGGTTTCTAATAATTCGCCTAATTCGGTGTCTTTATCTTTACCGACTTTAGTTTCTAAAGAAACAGAACGAGGAACTCTTAACAAAACTTCTCGCACTTGGCTGGGTGTCATATCTAATTCAAGAGCCAAGTCTTCTAAAGTAGGAGTACGTCCTTTTTCTTGAGCGATTTTACGTTGAGCTTTTTTAATTTTGTTAAGTTTTTCTGTGATGTGAACAGGCAGGCGAATTGTACGGCTAGAAGTTGCGATCGCTCTGGTAATACCCTGACGAATCCACCAGTAAGCATAGGTGCTAAAACGATATCCTTTAGTCGGATCAAATTTTTCTACAGCCCGTTCTAAGCCCAGAGTTCCTTCTTGAACTAAATCTAATAATTCCAATCCACGATTTTGATATTTTTTGGCCACAGACACAACCAAGCGTAAATTCGCCTTAATCATGTGTTCTTTGGCTTGCAGTCCATTGGACTGAATTTTTTCCAATTCTTCTACAGTCATTTTGGCAATTTCTGCCCAACGACGCTTACCGTCTGACAAAATCGGTTTCAGTTCCGAGATATTGATCCCGGCTGTCTTCGCCCACCGTTCCAATGAAGGGCGGTGTCCTAATTCTGATGCCAAACGTTCTTGCACTTCAATCAAATGAAGATAAGGGGCTGCTATAGCATCTCCTTGTTTGGCGGCATTTGCCAGCACTGTCCGCAATCGCAGGTATCGCTGGACTTTTTGTGCCTCGGAAACTTCTTCATCCCTTCCTAACAACCGCACCCGGCCTATTTCCTGAAGGTATAGACGTACTAAATCTGTACTACGACGGTTAGTATTGGCAGACAAGTTATGAGGATCAGCAGCAGCTATTTCCAAATCATGGAGATCATCCACGGATAACTCACTGTCATCAACTGTCAGATCAGGATCTAAAACCTGGCTGGATTTTTGGGTGTTGTAGGCGGCATCTGCGTAAAAAGATGTTGCTGGCATAAATCGTCTCTATGGCTCCAGGTAACAATAGATTGCGGTCAGCTATTTAACTGTTGCTATTGTTCCCGTGATTTTAGATGAACTAACACGGTAGAGGTTTCCAGTAATGTTTTGTTGCAAAACAACTTACTGTGATTTGTTCAGAATCAAAACCGAACTATCTCGGCTACTGAACTACTGATTGAACCAATAGCTATTCAAATCCATGATGAGGGTTTAAATCGGAACTACATAGTCAGCTTTTCCACCAGAATGAATATTAGCTGCTATTTTGGTAATTGGTATAAATATATGTCGGTAAACATCATGATGATCACCGGCATAGTCACATCTACATGAATATGAAAGTAATTTCCTGACGATTTTCTACTTTTTTTTCTCAGGATTTTTGAGGAGAAACTTAAAGTAATAAATTATGAATTATCTTTGAGTGTTCTGTAACAAGTGATACTTTCAACAGATGTTCAGTTAATACTTACTAATTTTTCATCAACACTTTACACTGAATTGGCATCTGATCAATATTTATTTTTTTGGTTTTGATTTTTGGCTTGTAGTGGAGCCATTGCCGATTAATACGGTGATACCAGTTCGTTGGCACAGGCTCTAGTAGAGATGAAAGCAAGCCAACATCAGGGCTATAGCCCTGACGACGAATTTCACATCTGCCAACGGATGATTTTTATTCTGGCTTGATATCTCGTAGCATCAGTTCATCGAGTGCTTGTTGTGGTGTGACTTCACCTTGGATTAATCGATAAACTTGCTCAGTAATTGGGATGACGATATTTTTTTGTCTAGCTAGTTGTACTAATACCTGACAAGTGTTTACTCCTTCGGCGGTTCCTGGTAAATTAGCCAAAACGTCTGTTAGTGAGTTACCAGCAGCTAATTGATAGCCGACTTGGTAATTACGACTTAAAGGACTGTTACAGGTGGCTAACAAGTCTCCTAGACCAGATAAACCATAAAATGTTTCCGTCTTCGCCCCCCAAAAATTGCCCAGACGCACCATTTCTGTGAGTCCGCGTGTGACTAAAGCGGCTTTGGCATTAGTTCCCAAGTGTAAACCATCACAGACACCTGCTGCGATCGCCATCACGTTTTTCAGTGTCCCGCCCAACTCCACACCCACGGGATCAGCATTGGTATATACTCGAAATCGATGGGAAGTAAAAGCCACCTGTACGGTTTCCGCCGCAGTCGCATCTTGAGAAGCAACTACCGTAGCAGCTGGCAATGATTGTTGAATTTCTTTAGATAAATTAGGCCCTGACAGCACCACCACCGGATGCTCAGGAAAAGTTGATTGCCAAATTTGCGACGGTGTACAGATAGTCTCAGGTTCTAACCCTTTTGTCGCCGTGACAAAAATCGTTGTGGGTGTTCCCGTAGCGTCTCGCACAGAAAGGGTGAAAGAACTTACTTGAGAAGCAACTTCTCTCACCCCTTTCATAGAGATAGCAGACACAACTATTTGAGCATCTTGTAACACTGATGCTAAAGTATCACATCCCCGACGTGACCACACACGCACCCGATGACCATTTGCTGCTGCTAAATTGGCTAGAGTTGCACCCCAAGCACCCGCGCCTAAAATTGCTATGGTAGTTTCTTGCACCACTATTCAAAATTCAAAATTCAAAATTCAAAATTCAAAATTACAATTACTTTTTGTACAGACGCGATTAATCCCGTCTCTACTCTGCAATCTTTTTCCGTGGGTAACGCTGCATCAGTTCCCGCACTTGTTCGGCGTGGTAAGAACTTCTGGTTAACGGTGAGGACACAACTTGTAAAAATCCTAGTTCTTCACCGTAAGCTTGCCAAGCGGCGAATTGTTCTGGAGTCACAAAATCATTAACTTGCAAATGTTTTTGACTCGGTTGCAGGTACTGCCCAATGGTGAGGATATCACAATCTACAGCGCGCAAGTCTTGCATAACTTGGCGAACTTCTGCATCAGTTTCGCCCAGTCCTACCATAATCCCTGATTTGGTGTACAACCAAGGAGCCATTTGGCGGCTGAGTTGGAGTAATTCCATTGTGCGCTCATAGTTTCCTTGGGGTCTTACCCGCCGATACAGTCTAGGAACTGTTTCTGTATTATGGTTTAGTACCTCTGGCGCAGCTTGGAGAATTATTTCTAAAGCATCCCAATTCCCACACAAATCTGGAATTAGCACCTCAATTGTGGTTTGGGGTGAAACTGTACGCACTGCTTCAATACACCGGACAAACTGAGCAGCACCACCATCTGGTAAATCATCTCGGTTGACAGAGGTAATTACTACATGATTCAGTCTCATGCGGCGTACCGCTTCCGCCAAACGTGCTGGTTCTGTGGGGTCTAAAGCTTTGGGTTTTTTCTCAAAGTCAATATCACAATAAGGACAGGCACGAGTACAAGCTGGCCCCATAATCAAAAATGTCGCCGTTCCAGCTTGGAAGCACTCACCAATGTTCGGACAGGATGCTTCCTCACAAACTGTATTAAGTGCTAAATCCCGTAAAATTTCTTTGACATTACCGACACGCTCCCATTGAGGGGCTTTTACTCGCAACCAGTCTGGCTTAACAGTCACAATCAGCTTTTACCAACGATAGTTATACAAATCTAATCCTAGCAAGCAAATTCCTCGCTGAATTTATCTATATATATATAGGAATCATATTTGATTTCTGAAAAAAATCAGTACACCCCTGTTCCCTATTCCCTATTCCCTGTTCCCTGTTCCCTATTCCCTGTTCCCTGTTCCCTGTTCCCTGTTCCCTGTTCCCTAACTACACAAGTAATTTCAATAATCACATCGGATTCCTATATGTTAGGCATAGGCAACAAACAGGGGAATCCAGTCTGGGGACAAATCTCATCCGCTTCCTCCGCTCCTCTCCTCCCCTACACCCTTAGCATTCACCAGAATTTGTGTTATGATATTGATTATATGTAAATTTACGGGATGTAGCGCAGCTTGGTAGCGCACTTCGTTCGGGACGAAGGGGCCGCTGGTTCGAATCCAGTCATCCCGATTCTAGAAATACAACAGTTATGCAACTCAGGTGCGACTTTTTTGGCATTGAGTCCGAATGTTTCGCACCCATTCACACAATACATTTTTGGGTTTTTATAATTAATTCTTATCAGTAGCTTGGATTAAATCAAGGTGAGATATTATCTATTTCTTTGTCATTCATTTAGACACGCATAATCTAACTTGAGATATATTGACAAGTATAATTTTTCTATGAAGAAATTACATTGAACAAGCACTTAGCTGGGGAAGCAAAAATGTAGTTTTTAATTCTTTATCAGTGATGGTAAAGACTGTAGTGTTTCAAGGCAAAAGTCTTGTCATACAAGGGAATTCAGGCAGTTATTTTGGATGGAGGATTAGCGGTCAGGATTGGTTTATTTACCCGTAAATACCGGCGTGATTCCCCAAATAAAAAACCGCATCAGGTGATTTTCTCTTTATCAAGACTTTAAAAATTGAGTGTAATTGAAAACAATCAGTAAAGTTACTGGAGAAACGTAGCGCGCACCAGAGAAAGATGTTATATATTGTCATAGTTAATTAGATACACTTAAGAAAAACCACTGGAATTAAAAATGGCAGCACAGCTAATCTCATCTGAGTATTCCAGGATAGTAGCCAGCCAAGAGCAAGTTTCCTCTGAACTGGAAGGGGAAGCAGTAATTCTCGATGTCAAGTCGGGAGTTTACTATGGTCTGAATCAGGTAGGAGCTAGTGTCTGGAATATGATTCAAGCACCTAAAAGTATAAAAGAGATTCAGGCGGCTTTACTGGCAGAGTATGAAGTTGAACCAGAGGTGTGTGAGCGTGACTTAATGATTCTACTGGAAGATTTAGCAGCTAAGGGACTGATTAAGATTACTAATGAAGCGTCTGCTTAAATTTCTATTCCTCAATCACAGCGATCGCCTTCTCCTGATCAATACTTTTTTGCTCTTGTTGTTTGTCAATCTGGGTTTGTGGTTACTGCCATTTAGTCAGTTACGCACACTGCTAAATAAGATAAATCAACCAAACATCAGTGTTAACCAAACTACTATCGGTAAAATTATTTGGGCTGTGGATGTCAGCACTAAATTTGTACCAGGAGCTAAGTGTTTAGCGCGCGCGTTGACTTGTCAAGTCTTGATGACTAGACGTGGTTACTCTCCTGAATTGCGAATAGGTGTTGCTAAAGATGAGCAAGGTAAATTAGAAGCTCATGCTTGGATTGAAAATCAAGGAAAAGTAGTCATTGGTCATCTAGCAAATCTTTCATCCTATAAACCACTACCATCTTTACCAAGGAACGGACTATGAGTGGCATTGTTGGCATCTACAACTTGGATAGACAACCAGTAGATAATGAACAATTGACGCGCATGGTCGATGTTTTGGCTCAACGGGGGCCAGATGGAGCGGATATATGGTGTTCTGATTTTGTCGGGTTAGGGCATCGGATGCTGTGGACTACTCCTGAGTCATTATTAGAGCAGCAGCCGCTAGTTGATCCAACAGGTGATTTAGTTCTGACCGCAGACTTACGCCTAGACAATCGGGATGAATTAATATATAAATTACAATTAGATGGTTGGACATCTGAAAAAATTACAGATAGCCAACTGGTATTAGCAGCTTACGAGAAATGGGGTGAAGAATGTGCTTCCAAGTTGCTAGGAGATTTTGCCTTTGTAATTTGGGATAGACGTAAACAGATAATTTTTTGCGCCAGAGATCATTTTGGCATCAAACCGTTATATTATTTTTACAGACCTGGTAAGCAGTTTTGTTTTGCTTCTGAGATTAAAGGACTGTTGTGTTTATCACAAGTTCCCAGAAGACTGAACGAAGAAGCGATCGCCAATCATCTACACCCATTTAAAAAAGATAAGTCTAGCACTGTCTATGAAGATATCTTCCGCTTACCACCGGGACATATCATGGTAGTCAGCGACAAAGGAGGGTTAAAGTCTCGCTCCTACTGGGCTTTACAAGTGGGTGATGAATTAAGGCTCAATTCTGATGCAGAATACGCTGAAGCTTTTCGGGAAGTCTTTACAGAAGCAGTACGTTGTCGTCTACGTAGCGCATTCCCTGTAGGTTGTCATCTCAGTGGTGGCTTAGACTCCTCATCAGTGGCGTGTGTAGCACGGAACATATTACAATCAGAAAACGGCGCACAACTACACACCTTCTCGAATATCTTTAATGATGTTCCTGAATGTGATGAGCGTCAATATATTAATCCAGTGTTAGAGCAAGGTGGGTGTATACCCCACTATGTACATCCTGATCAAGCTGGGCCTATCTCAGAATGGCAGAACTATTTTCAATACATGGATGACCCATACCTTGGCCCTAGCCACTATTTAGTATGGGGATTAAATCGTGCCACACAGCAAGCGGGTATCAGGATTTGTTTAGATGGTTTTGATGGTGATACAACAGTATCGCATGGTGCTGTATATTTTGCGGAGTTAGCACGTCAAGGTAAATGGGATACTTTTCTGACAGAAGCTAATGCAGTCTCACAGCACTTTCAGACCTCAGTAGCGGCTATTTTTCATGAGTATGTCATTTCCTACCTCAAGGAATTGGCACAACAGGGAAAATGGTTGAAGTTTGCGGAAACTGCTAATCAAATCAGTCAAAATTTTCGGATTTCTCGGCAGAAATTGTTTGTATCTTACGGAATCAAACCTTTAGTACCTGAATCTGTATTAAATGTTTGGCGATCGCTCCGAGGTTATCAGAACCATACAAATAATTTTACTCCCCTGATTAACCCTAGATTTGCCCAAAAAGTTGGTCTAGACAATCTCAAAGAGTCTTCATCTGACGATGAGAGTCCAGCCGTAACAGTGAGAGAGGATCAATGGCGTAGCTTTAACTCAAATATGTTTACTATAGTTTTGGAGTTAGTAGATCAATGCGCTGCCGAATTTTCTCTAGAGTCGCGTCATCCCTTCATGGATAAACGACTGATTGAATTGTGTCTAGCTTTACCACCTGAGCAGAAGCTCAATCAGGGATGGTCTCGCGTCGTCATGCGGAGAGCCATGAATGGTATTCTGCCTCAAGAAATACAATGGCGTGGTGGCAAAACCAGCATGACACCAAATTTCCGCCGGGGATTACTGCATCTTGATCGGCAACTTGTAGAGGAGGTGATCAAAGTTAATCCTAGTAATATCGCAGACTTTGTAGATATAAATTCTCTCCAAAGTTTCTATGACTATGTATTGTCTACAAATGACATTAATGATGAACAGGGAATAATGCCCGTTTGGAAATCTTTAACCCTGGCTCTTTGGCTGAAACACACACAAATCAAACCATAAGTCGGACTAGGGGTTGTGCTGATGATGCCTGCTCCTACCTGGACTTAATTGGTTCACAATTGCTATCAAGAAACTAACAAACAGGAAACTAGACAAATGAAAAAAGCTTACAATGCTCCCCAATTGACAATCCACGGCAGTGTTGAAAACATTACCAATGCTTTTGGTACTCCAGGTGCTAATGATACATTTGAAGTTAACGGTCAAAACTTCCCTGGCGCATTAATCGGACTAAGTGGTTCTCAAGACGGCGTAGTAATACCTAAGTAATAGTTGTAGCCAACTAACTAGCCTAATTATGGGCGTAATAGCATAACTTTGCTTTTACACCCATAGTTATCCACAGCTAATTAACAGGACAAGGGAAACATGAAAACAGCTTACAATGCTCCCCAACTGACAATCCACGGCAATGTAGAAAACATTACCAATGCTTTTGGTCAACCACCAAGTGTTGCAGATTTAATATACGTAGGAGGTATGGTTTTTCCAGCCTCATTAGTGGGATTGAGCGGTTCTGGAGGACACGGAGTCATCGTACCTAAGCCATAGTTGTAGTCAAAAACCTCACCTTGAGAAATCTTTAACGCTGGCTATTTGGCTGAGATAAATACAAATTAAACCATAAGTCGGACTAGGGGTTGTGCTGATCAAGGCTGCTCCTACCTGGACTTAATTGGTTCACAAGTCCTATTAAATCAACAACTTATCAAACAGGAAACTAGACAAATGAAAAAAGCTTACAATGCTCCCCAATTGACAATCCACGGCAGTGTTGAAAACATTACCAATGCTTTTGGTACTCCAGGTGCTAATGATACATTTGAAGTTAACGGTCAAAGCTACCCTGCCTCATTAATCGGACTGACCGGTTCTCAACCTGGCATAGTTGTACCTAAGCCATAGTTGTAGCCAACTAACTAGCCTAATTATGGGGGTAATAGTAGGGTTTGACTTTTACACCCATAATTATCTACAGCTAGGTATGAACAAAAGCAGTTTGACACCTGCTTTCAAGATGTAATAACTTATCGTAGAGCATCAGGGAAATATTTCCCTGATGTCTTCCTTGATAAACGAATTTGCCAGATTTGTCAAGTTCTAACCTTTTGACATACTCCCCGCCCTAGAAGGGTGGAGACTCTGGGTTAAAACAGCGATAGCAGGCGAAAGCCCCTCTTATATCGCCTCGCCCAACAGACAATGCCCTGCCTGTTGCTGCTATTCTATCAGAAAGCCGTCCTAGAAGGACGGGGAACCTCAAACCCAAATCTTCGGTAAAATATAAATTCTATTTGACAAAAAACATTTTTTAAGTAAAAACACAGTAATTTTAAATGTACATTTATACAGCTTATAACTTAGGTATTCATTCAGAGTTACCCTTACCGGAACTCATCCCTAGTGACAAACCAGCAGATGTTACTATACGCTTTGGTAAGCTAAACAACCCAGAGCAGAAGCGGAGTAACGGCGGTGATTATGTACTCGGTGAGGTGCCAGGATGGGGTACGGTATTGGTGCAAGGGGGTAGAGAAATTATCCTCGATCCTCACTCCGATATTGATGAAGCGATGATCCGCACTTTTCTGCTGGGTGCGATTCTGTGCATACTACTGCGGCAAAGAGGGTTATTAGTGCTTCATGCCAGTAGTGTAGTGATCAATGGTAGTGCTGTCGCCTTTATGGCTGACTCAGGACAAGGTAAGTCAACTTTAGCTGAATGTTTCCATGCTCATGGCTATAACATTCTAACAGATGACGTTTTAGCAATTAAAGTAGACACAGAAAAATCTCTAGTTATACCTGGTTTTCCCCAGATTAAGTTGTGGCCTGATGCGGCTGCTAATTTTGGTCATGGGGCTGATAGCTTACCTCTGCTGAACTCCCAGACTATCAAGCGTGTTCACAGGTTGCAAGATGGTTTTAGCCAAGAACCTGTACCTATTAGTAGAATTTATGTGATTGCGAATGGAACTCACCCAGAAATCGTTCCTTTAGAAGCGAAGCAAGGCTTTGGGCAATTAGTGAAACATTCGCGGGAAATGCAAGCACTAACTGCACCAGAGTTGTTGAAAGAGCATTTTATGCAATGTACTACTCTGGTTAAACAAATTCCTGTGTTAAGTTTACGACGGCAACGCTCGTTAGAAGCACTGCCGGATTTAATCAAGTTAGTGGAAAAGGATCTGGCTGAAAATTCCGCGCCTGTCAACATGAGCGTTTGACAAGATGGGAGAGATTCTGGAACAATAGGCTGGTTTAAGTTTTGACCAAGAAAAATATTTAATTGCGATCGCCACTTTAACTATGCAATTAGGCAAACTATTTCAAGCCAAGCTAAAAAAAACGTTACGCCTTGTGCCTGCATTACGCCTAGTTTGGCAAAGTAGTCCGAGGTTGACGATCGCTCGCGTAGTCTTGGTATTTATTCAAGGCATACTACCAGTATTATCAATCTATCTTACCAAACTAATCATAGACACAGTAGTTGCTAACTTCTCTATAGCTAATAAAGCAGCTGCGTTTAACTCTGTGATTCCTTTGATTTTGCTAGCTGGTGGAGTTACCCTACTCACCAATCTTTGCTACTCCGTTACAGAATTAGTCATTACTGCCCATTCGCAACGGGTAACTGACTATATGCAGGGTATCATTAACGCCAAATCCATCGAGTCAGACCTAGAATATTACGAGAATCCCCTATATTACGATACACTGCAAAGAGCGCAACAAGAAGCCCCCTACAGACCACCGCAAATCCTCAACCGCTTGGCACAGGTTGCTCAAAGTAGTGTGTCATTAATTGCAATGGTGGGTTTATTGCTGTCATTGCACTGGGGAATTATTGGTATATTATTTGTAGCGGCTCTCCCGGCTTTATTGGTGCGAGTCAAATTTAGTCGTGTAATGTATCGTTGGCAGCGCAAATGGACACCATCCGAGAGACAAGCCATGTATTTGGCATGGATGTTAACATCAGACCAGTATGCCAAAGAAATCCGCTTATTTGATATAGGTGGCTATTTTAGTCAATGGTATCAGCGCATTCGTCAGCAGCTATATAAGGAGAAAGTTGCAGTTCTGAGTAAACGCTCCTTAGCTTTTTTTGGAGCAGAAGCGATCGCTGGTATTATCATCTTTGTCATCTATGCCTTTATTATTTATCAAGCTATCAACGGAGTTCTACGCCTAGGGGATTTAGTTCTTTATTACCAAGCTTTGCAGAAAGGACAGAATGATATTAAAGCCTTATTAGCCAGTATTTCTGCACTTTATGAAGACAATCTTTTCTTGGCTAACCTCTATGAATTTCTGGATATTAAACCGAGAATAGTAGACTCGATCAACCCAGTACCGCTTCCCCGACCGATGCAAAGTGGTATTGAATTTCAAAACGTCAGTTTTCAATATTCTACTACTACCCGTCAAGCATTAAAAGATATTAATTTGAGAGTAGGGCCGGGAGAAGTAATTGCATTAGTAGGAGAAAATGGTTCAGGTAAAACGACACTAATTAAACTGTTGTGTAGATTGTATGACCCCACAGGTGGGAAAATTACAATTGATGGCATTGACTTGAAAGAATATAAAACAGCAGAATTGCGGCGAGAAATTAGTGTAATTTTCCAAGACTACGCCAAATATCACTTCACAGCCCAAGAAAATATTTGGTTAGCAAACATCGACTTACCACCACAACGGGAAAGCATTATTGCTGCGGCGCGTCGTTCCGGTGCCGATGATGTAATTAGTAAATTACCAAAAGGGTATGACACCGTATTAGGTAAACTATTTGAAGAAGGAGAAGAACTGAGTATTGGGCAATGGCAAAAAGTGGCTTTGGCTAGAGCATTTTTAAGAGATTCCCAATTAATTGTACTGGATGAACCTACCAGTGCAATGGATCCGAAAGCCGAGTATGAAGTGTTTGATAAATTCCGCCAACTGATTAAAGATCAAGCGGCAATTTTGATCAGCCATCGTTTATCTACAGTGAAAATGGCTGATCGAATTTATGTCATGGATAATGGCACCATTGTTGAGAGTGGAACCCATGATGAGTTGATGCAGATGAATGGGACTTATGCTTATTTGTTTGAAACGCAAGCGCAACAGTATCTGATGTAGCTGTGCTAATCAACAACTTTGAGTAATCCTCGTTTTAAACCATCCAATATGCGGTTGATTTGCTGGTGTTCTTGCTCACTTAAATCTGCTTTAGACAGCAACGTAGACATAAGTAACTGCTGATCACGGCGCGTAATTCTGTTAATAGTGAATATGCGCTGCAAGACAGTTTCTAAAGACATGGGGGTTGAGGTAGTGGTAGCTTGCATATTATTCACTGAAACTTTATGTAGGGGAACAGGGAACAGGGAACAGGGAACAGGGAACAGGAAAGAAGGACTTTACAAGTGTACACAGTTTTCTCAGAAATCAAATATGATTCATGTATTTTTTGCAATTAATTTTTCACAAAATAACAATTTTTGATGAAGTATGACATGAGTATCCCTACGGAATTACTGAGGCGAAATTGTCAAGAGTTTTATGCCTCCTCTGATACTCGTATTTTAGGTAAAATAACTAGGCAGTTAAATAAACAATAGGTCAAAAATCATGGGACAGGCTCAGATTGGCATCATTGGCGGTAGTGGACTCTACAAAATGGATGCGTTAAAAGATGTAGAAGAAGTGCAAATTCAGACACCCTTTGGTGCGCCGTCTGATGCGTTAATCTTGGGAACTTTAGAAAACACCAGAGTAGCATTTTTAGCTCGTCATGGTCGTAATCATACGCTATTACCGTCAGAGTTACCCTTCCGTGCCAATATCTACGCCATGAAACAACTAGGAGTAGAGTATTTAATCTCAGCCAGTGCGGTAGGTTCTCTGCAAGCCGAAGCCAAACCCTTAGATATGGTAATACCAGATCAATTTATTGACAGAACCAAAAATCGGGTTTCCACATTTTTTGGTGAAGGGATTGTAGCACATATTGCTTTTGGCGAACCGATTTGTAAAAACTTGGCGAATATCTTAGCAGAGGCGATCGCATCTTTAAACTTACCAGAAGTCAGCCTACATCGTGGCGGTACTTACGTGTGCATGGAAGGGCCAGCATTTTCCACCAAAGCCGAATCAAACCTTTACCGTAGTTGGGGTGCAACCGTAATTGGCATGACAAACTTACCAGAAGCCAAACTAGCCAGAGAAGCCGAAATTGCCTACGCCACCCTAGCCCTAGTCACAGACTACGATTGCTGGCATCCAGAACACGATAGCGTCACAGTAGACATGGTAATTGCCAACCTACAACGCAACGCCATCAACGCCCAAAAAGCCATACAAGAAACCGTCCGACGACTCAGGCAAAACCCCCCAACCAGCGAAGCCCACACCGCCCTCAAATACGCCATCTTGACTAATCTAACCCAAGCCCCCACCGCCACCAAAGAAAAATTAGCCCTACTACTCAAAAAATACCTCTAAAAAACCTCCGCGCCCCTTTGCGTTTCCTCCGCGCCCCTCCGCGTTTAAAAATCAAACCCACCTAAGCCACACGAAAACTAAAATTAACACTTGCCCAATGACTCACATCTAAGATATAATAATCGTTTGCAGTACCATTCATCTCCGCCTTAACATTGCTAGCATTGTGCAAATCTTGCAACAAAGCTTGAGCAATCACCAAAGGATTGACCAAAGTAGTAATAGGCTGTTGATCTCCCGTGGGATACTTAGCAGTTTCCAAAGCTTTCAAAGTTTCAGGAAAAGGCGAAGTGCTAAAAATTAATTGGTGTTCGCATTCATAGGTAGGCCCAGAAATCATCCAGCCCGATGTAGTGGCAGTTTGTGGTAAAGTCACAGTTTCACCGGGGGGAATAACTACTGGTTGCAGTAGAGGTTGATTATTGGGACTATTATCAGAATCTGAGACTATTTGCCAGGGGTAGAAAGCGATCGCAGTTCGATGATTGTTAATACCCAACAGCATCAAATATATAGGCTGCTGGCTTTTATTTTGTACCCGGTACTGTACGCGACTACCAACGGGAACCGTAGGAATAGCAACTGGTTGGTTGCGGGTAGGAGAATGACTTTGTTGACTGCTGAGATTCCGTAAAGTTTCCCGTTGCAATACCACTTTCGGTGAAATCCCCAAAATCTCTAACGTTACCTTCACAGGCAAGCGAGAAGAACCTTCATTTTCTGTCAGTCGCCATAACTTGGTTGCTAAGAGGGTGGGTAATTTCGTTGCTAATCGCAAGGCAGCGACTTTGACAGCTTCGCCAAATTCCCCTGTGGTGTTAGGAATTAACTCACCACCGAGAGAAAATAAACCATAACGACTAGGAGTTTGTAGCAATTTACCAAACACATAATCGGCTGGTTGTTCTCCTTCCACTACCTTAGAAACATGGGGAAGTGTCGCAAAAGCACTGGTGGCATCGACACGTTCAATTCTTTCCAGTTTCGGATCTAAAGCTACGGTTAAATTAATATTGCGGGGTAAAACTCTGACTGCTTCTTGCAAGAGTTGCCCGACTTGCAAAGGTGTAGTATCGCTTATTTTAGCGAGTTGCGCCTTAGCTGTTAATCCACTGCGCGATCGCACCTCTAAATGTTCCCCTGATGCTAAAGCCAGTCGAGAATGAATACCGTAGTATTCTAATACCTGAGCAGGTAGCCCACCTAGCCAGATTTGCGCGACTTTACCATCATCTTCTGTAGCGATGATTGCTCCCTCTGCGCCCATCATCCTATCTGGGAGTAAATTGGCGATGGTAACTCCTGCCTGTTGATTTTTCTTGTTACTGACTAACCCTGGTTGTTGTTTACTGCCTAATTGAGACATCGCACTAGCCACACGGGAAAAGCTCACTTGAATTGTCGTGGCTGGGGTGGATTCCCACAATTGTTGAGTTAAAGCGTAAGTAAATAACCCGGCACTAAAACCAGATAACAATACCTCTCTAGCCGACTCCTCCATATCTGAGGTAGCAGATAATATGATAGCTGGGCTGACTTCAATATCTTGAGCCTTGAGCAAAGTTTGGGTTTTGAGTTGTTTGAGAAACTCTAATTCTGGGAGTGCTAACTGTACCGATGGTAACTCCTGACGGGCGCGAATTCGCAACCCGGTAGTTTGGGCGGTGCTAGGGGTAGAGTAGCTAGTATCTAAGACTGCGGTGACTTTATCTGTGGGGAGCGATCGCAATAATAATAGTAAGGTTTCTTCTAGTACATAATTAGCAATGGGAACATTTTGTAATGCTGGATTTTCATCCCCAGCTACTAAAGCATTTTGTAGCTGATTTGGTGCTACCTGAATGCGCGTACCGTAACCGCTAAAATGAAACACCACCACATCCCCAGGTTGGGCTTGCTGGGTGAGATGATTGAAAAAAGCGGCTTCAATAGCTTCCCTAGTAGCTTGTTCCTCAGTCAAAGTCAGAATATCTGAAGGTTGGAAGCCAAACCGATGAGTTAAAAGTTCTGTTTGCAGTTCGACATCAGTGAGACAACCATTGAGAGAGGGACTTTTTTGATATTGATTGATGCCGATTAATAATGCCAGTTTGCGCGGTGTGGGTTGTGCTAAAGCTTGAGAATAGCGATCGCTTAACCTGAACCATTCAGCCTCAGTCACACCCAACACTGCGAGTATTGAGCCAATCTGTTGTAAAAAAGTCCGACGCTTCATAATTTGCTATCAACCTCCAGCCCCTAAGCATATAGCTTTTAGGGCTGAAGTGTAGAGTGTACAGTTAAAGTCTATACTGTTTGTTCGCCAACAAATGAGCCTAAGCCAATACTTGTACTCGCATTGCTCTTGCCAATTCCGCCGCCACTTCGGGACGAGAAAATTCTGGTGGGGGTAACTCACCACGACGTAGCATTTCTCTAACTTTAGTACCAGACAGGTGAACCCGTTCCTCTGGTTTGCTAGGACTGGTTTTAGTTGTCGCCATTTGTTTAGTGCGGGTGCAGTAGAAAGCGTGTTCAAACTTCATGGGTACAATACCGATTTCACTCGGCTCAAATTCATCAAAGATGTATTGAGCATCGTAAGTACCATAATAGTCACCCACACCAGCATGATCTCGTCCCACAATAAAGTGAGTACAGCCGTAGTTTTTGCGAACTAAAGCATGGAAAATTGCCTCACGGGGGCCAGCGTAACGCATGGCGGCGGGATTAATTGCTAAAATCACTCTGTCTGTGGGGTAATAGTGTTCTAGCAAAATTTCATAGCAACGCATCCGCACATCCGCCGGGATATCATCTTCTTTGGTTGCGCCGACCAAAGGATGTAAAAATAAACCATCCACTGTTTCTAAAGCGCACTTTTGAATATATTCATGGGCGCGGTGAATGGGGTTACGGGTTTGGAAACCGACGATAGTTTTCCAACCTTTTTCTCTGAACATCTGCCGTGAAGCAGCCGGATCAATTTGGTATTTGGGGAAATAAGGGTGATCATCGCGTTGCAGTAACCAGACATCACCAGCCAGATTTACAGCACCTTGGTTATAAACTACCTGTACACCTGGATGTTTAGCTTCATCAGTGCGGTAGACGTTGATAGCTTCGCGGTTTTTATCGTAGTGATATTTTTGTGTGAGATGCAAAACCCCAATATATTCACCTTGGGGGTTATCTAGACGAACATAGCCATCTTCTTTTAAAGGTGCTGCTACTTCCTCGGAGACAGAAAGTGTAATCGGAATTGACCACACTAAACCGTTAGCGAGGCGCATTTCTGTCACCACCCGATTATAATCTTCCTGGTTCATAAAACCAGTGAGTGGACTAAAACCACCGATGGCAATCATTTCTAAATCAGAAACGGCGCGTTCATCGAGTTGCACTCTGGGCAAAAACTCAGCCTTAGAAAGAAATTCTTCTCTTTGTTCTGGTGTGGCAATGCGATTAATCAACTGTCCACCGTGTGCGGCAATGGCATCTGGTTGCTGACTCAAGTTACAATCCCCCTTAGCGATAAGTGTGTGTTATTGTTGCGAACTATGTACTAACTTATCAAAATGCTGGTACAGAAACATAAATAGTTTAGGGATTGGAAAAATCAGAGTAGCGTGACTCAGGGACTGCCAGATCAAAAAATCTCCAAAATGTCGGGTGCGTCAGGACGAGAAACCCTAGCTATGCCAAGAAAATCTTCACACTGACGCACCCTACTAACTATAGGGGAGGCAACCAAACAGAATAAAGATTCATCCGCGTTTATCTGCGTTTACACCGTTCGCGCAGCGTCTCCGTTAGGAGAAGTTCTGATGTCTACGACAAGCCGCTTGCGCGTCTACGGCGGAAGCCGCCGCTCAGACTTCTCTCTGCGTTCAATAATTTTTCTTCTGACTCTCGTTCAAAACCGCTATATACAAAGGTGTAGAGACGTTGCATGCAACGTCTCTACAAGGTTTTAAAACTTTCTTTTGTGGTTCATTTACCTGAAAATCGCTGTCAGCAAGCAGGGGCGATTTTGGCGGACATCAAAATTGATGCAGAATTAGCTAAACTGCTCAATAATTCCGCCACCGAGAACTTTTTCGCTGTCGTACCAAACCGCAGCTTGTCCGGGTGTAATACTGAACTGGGGTTCATCAAACACCAAGCGGACGCGGGAATTTTCTAAAGGTATGACTGTCACTGGTTCGGGTGCGGAACGGTAGCGAATTTGCACTGACGCACGAATAGGGGTAGTTGGTTCAGCCATAGATACCCAATTGACTCGCCCGACTGTACATTCTGCCTGGGTGGCTTTGGTGCGATCGCCTACAATTACTTTATTATTCACTGCATCTAAGGCAATCACATACAGTGGTTCGGGTGCGGCAATTCCCAATCCTTTGCGTTGTCCAATGGTGTAATGATGGACACCATCATGCTGTCCTAAAACTTTGCCTGTGGTATCCACAATCTCACCTTTTTTGGGTGCGAGATACTTATCCAAAAACGACCGCATAGAACCGTTGCTTTCTACTAAGCATAGGTCTTGACTTTCTGGCTTGTCGGCAGTTTTTAAGCCATGTTCCGCCGCAATGCGCCGGGTGTCGGCTTTTTGCATTTCCCCTAGGGGAAATAGTGACGCTGCTAGTAAATCTTGAGACAAATCATACAGAAAATAAGACTGGTCTTTGTTGCGGTCAATGGCTCTTAACAATTCGTAACGCCCAGTTGCTTGATTGTAGTGGATGCGGGCATAATGACCTGTGGCGATGCGATCGCAACCCAACTGTTCACGGGCATAGTTTACCATAGGCCCGAACTTGACCGTTTTATTACACTGAGAGCAAGGTAACGGTGTAATGCCAGCACTGTAACCAGTGACTAAATAATCGACAATATGAGTTTGAAAGACATCCCGCATATCTACAACTTGATGGGGAATGCCTAATTGTTCACAAATATAAGCAGCGTCGATCATACCTTCAGAGCAACATTGTCCTTTGCCTTTCATCAGCCAAAGGGTCAAACCGATGACTTCATAGCCCTGATGGTGTAAAATAGCGGCGGCGGTGGAACTGTCAACGCCACCAGAAAGACCAACGACGACTTTTTTCATATCTTTCAATAGTGCTTGGCTAACCGCCTTGCAGAATGGAAAACTTGAGGGTTAAATAATTAAATTTGGTAGGTACTCAACGCTCATCTTCAGACTAAAGAATTGCGATCGCCACCCATCAGACACGAAAGATTTTTAACTGCTCAATTGTAGCATATATCCTTTAAAGCCTGACTCTCAAGGCTGTTTGTACTCAGGGAGTGGATACCCCATCCGGTTGTGACTCTTTGCTCTTGAAAATTTGTTTAGAGGTATTTATTGCCACCTAGACTTACAACCTTTAAGCTAGCACTAGGTAAATTCTACTAAATTAGTTAATTACCAAGATGTCCAGTCAGATGATAGCCAAATATTTTGCATTACCGATGATGCCTGTTTTCGTTGGCAGTTGGTTCGCGCTGGCTGCTGATATAAGTCCCGCACAAGGGCAAATTGCTCAAAATCACAGCATACTGTTAGCTCAAAGTGTATATGAAAATTTACCACCGCCACCGGGCTTTATACCGGAGCAGACGGTGGATTTTAATCAATTTGGAGAGAGTTCCCAAATCTATCAACCAGTACAGTACCAATATAATCAAAACTTTCAACGTTACTCAGTCTACGTTGACAACAGAAACTCACAAACTCTACAACAAGTCCGTCGAATTGAACCTACAGCTTACATTCGCCAGTACAATGGGCGTTCTGTGGTGCAGTCAGGAGTATTTAATAGTTTAGTCAATGCTCAACAGCGAGTATTACAGTTACAGAGAATTGGTATTTATGGTGCTGAAATTGCGGGATTTTCTAATGCACCAGTCATGCCTAATAATCCTGTAAATAGAAATTCTGTCAGGAACACAGGCGGGTATTACGCGATTATTCCTGCCAACTCACAGGAATTATCCTCTATTGTCTTCCAAGTCAGACAACTGACAAGATTATACAATCAAGTGAATCCGAGACAACAACCCCTAGGGCCACACGTTGCCGTAGGGCCTTTTAATAAACGAACTGAAGCCATCAGGATAAACCAATTGTTGCGCGAAGGCGGTTTTGGTAATGCCAGAGTTTACTACGCCCGGTAAATTTTTTACCAAGAAACTGGGTCTAAAGCCTCGTCCTTCTAGGACGGCTTTTCTTCCTGAAGTCTATCAATCCAGTCTTCAATTAACTGAGTCATTGTTTTGCGTTTTTGCTTGGCAACCCTTCTGAGTTTTTCAAGCCTTTCTGGATTAACTCGAATACTTAATCTTTCTTTCATTGAATATATCTACCCAATGGCTATCCAGTTGTGCTATAAGGATAGCATGAAAACACTAAAGTTTAAGCTGTACGAACACAAAAGGAATAGATACCTCAAACGGATGATTAACACCGCAGGGGTAATCTACAACCATTGCATCGCTCTACATAAACGGTACTACCGGATGTGGGGTAAACACTTAAACTGTGCAAAATTTCAGTCACATATTGCCAAATTAAGAAAACATAATTCTTTTTGGCAATCAGTAGGTTCTCAAGCAGTACAAGATATTTGCCAGAGAATTGAAAAAGCATACCAATTATTCTTTAAACACAACAAAAAAGGAGTTAGACCACCGGGATTTAAAAAGGTCAAAAAGTACAAATCATTCACCCTTAAACAGGCTGGTTATAAATTTCTGGGTGGGAATAGAGTAAAAATTGGAAACCGGATATATCAATTTTGGAAGTCTAGAGAAATAGAAGGGAAAATTAAAACACTGACCATTAAACGGACTGCATTAGGTGAAATGTTTATGGTTATTGTAGTCGATAATGAGCCAGAACCAGAAATCAAATCAATGACTGGTAAAATAGCGGGGTTTGATTTTGGACTTAAAACTTTCCTAAACTGCTCTGACGGAACTAAGATTGATTCACCGGAATTTTTAAAACAATCTCTAAACACCATCAAGAAAGCCAGCAAAAATCACTCCAAAAAGATGAAAGGTTCAAACAACAGAGAAAGAGCTAGAAAGAATTTAGTTCGTAGACACGAAGATGTTTGTAACCGCAGACGTGATTGGTTTTGGAAGTTAGCTCACATCTTAACTAATAAGTTTGATATTTTGTGTTTTGAAACCCTGAACCTCAAGGGAATGCAACGACTTTGGGGTAGAAAAATATCAGACTTGGCTTTTGGGGAATTTCTGAAAATACTAGAATGGGTTGCCAAGAAGAAAAATAAACAAGTAGTTTATATAGACCAGTGGTATCCATCAAGTAAAACTTGTTCTTGTTGTGGCTATGTTCTAGAAAATCTAGATTTATCTGTTAGACAGTGGCGTTGTCCATCATGTAATTCCGTGAATGGACGTGATGAAAATGCTGCTAAAAATATTCAAATGGTTGGGGCATCAACCATTGGGTTAGGTGATGTGAGACTGGCTATGCCAGCAATCGCTGTTTGACCCCAGAATCCCCACCCTAAAAGGGTGGGGAGTATGTCAACTACTTCCAGGTGATACTAGAACTACGAAGTAGAATCATGACAAGACATAAAAATATTTGAACTGAGATGGCGTAATACCGTTTCTTGATGTAGCTTGCGTAGCGTAGCCATAGATGCACCTGATTCTGCACTGTAGAGACGTTGTATACAACGTCTCTACATGTCTGATACAATCACTGACAAAACTGGCTCGACAATTTGAATTTGAGAAGCTGGTTGAGTTAGCCGAACCTTTAATAATTAATAATGATAAAATCTAGGAATAAAGCCCAAAAACCTCGACAAATTCCCCTGAAATCACTGTTAATTATCCCTTTTGTCTTACAAGTTGTCGGTGCAGTCGGGTTAGTTGGCTATCTTTCCTACCGGAGTGGACAAAA
>NZ_CAWMSA010000089.1:22715-25493 GCF_963870205.1 Anabaena sp. CA = ATCC 33047
TAAAATCTAGGAATAAAGCCCAAAAATATCGACAAATCCCCCTGAAATCACTGTTAATTATTCCTTTTGTCTTACAAGTTGTCGGTGCAGTCGGGTTAGTTGGCTATCTTTCCTACCGGAGTGGACAAAAAGCGGTAGAGGATATAGCTAAATCCTTGATGACGGAAGTAGGCGATCGCATTGATCAAAATCTCGCCCATTATTTGCAAAATTCAGTCAAAGTTACCCGCAATAATGCCGATGCAATTAAACTAGGCATTTTGAACTATCAGGATTTATCCACAGTAAAACGCTATTTTTGGCAGCAATCACAAATATTTAATGAGATTAATTCCTTTGCGATCGCTACCGAGCATAAAAATATGTTAATTGTGGTCAAACAGCATGATGGCTCGCGTGTGGTTCGCATCAAAGATAAGTCAAATAATAACAATTGGGATAATTACCTGACTGACAGTGAGGGCAACTACATCAAATTAATCCGACGTTCAACGACTTATGATCCGCATAATGATCCGCCTGGAAATCCTTGGTATGGGGCAACCAAAAAGGCAGGACGTGGAATTTGGCGGATTGTTGTTGCTCGCATCCACAACGATCAACCAAAATTAGTAGCCGCCTATTTTTTACCATTTGTTGATCAAAATAATACCTTTCAAGGAGTTCTCAGTTGCGCTTTTTCTCTATCCCAATTAGGGGATTTTCTCAACAGGTTGAAAATTGGTAAAACCGGTCAGGCTATTGTTGTAGAACCGAGTGGATTGTTAATCGGTACTTCCACAGGTGAAACTCCCTTTCTTTCCTACTTAGTAAAGTATCTGAATTCTGATAAAGAAAAAAATGACCCCAGCAAATATAGATTAAATGCCGTGGATAGTCGCAATAAACTTACTCAGAAAACCACTCAAAAATTACGGGAATATTTCGGAAGCCTTAATCGCATTCAGACAAAACAAGAACTGAGCTTTACAGACGAGCATGGTAAACGCTACTTTGTGAAAGTTGTCCCATTGCAGAGTCAAAAAGATTTAAATTGGCTGACAGTGATTGTCATTCCTGAAGCTGACTTCATGGCAGAAATTCAAGCCAATGCGCGTTCGACAATCATATTATGTAGTTTAACTTTAATTATGGCCACAATCTTATGTATCATGACTGCAAATTGGATTACAACTCCTATATTGCAATTAAGTCGAGCCAGTCAAGCTTTAGCATTAGGAAAATGGGATAATTCTGATTTAGAAACTGGCTCAAGAGCAATTCAAAGTATTACAGAAGTAGCAACGCTGGCTGATTGTTTTCATAAAATGGCTAGTCAGTTACAAACAGCTTTTGAAACTTTAGAACAACGAGTCAAAGAGAGAACCGCAGAATTAGCCATTGCCAAAGACAAAGCCGAAGTCGCAAATCAAGCCAAAAGTGCATTTATTGCCAACATGAGCCATGAATTGCGTTCTCCTCTAAATGCGATTCTCGGATTTTCCCAACTAATGATACGCGCTAAAAACTTACCATCAGAACAGTATGAAAATGCTGGGATTATCTATCGTAGTGGTGATTATTTACTCACACTAATTAATAATATTCTCGATTTATCGAAAATCGAAGCCGGAAAAACTACCCTGAATCCCCAAGACTTTGACTTGTATCGCTTACTCGATGATTTAGAAGATATGCTACATCTGCGGGCAACAAACGCCGGATTGGCTTTGATATTTCAGCGCAATGACAATGTTCCCCGCTATATCTGCACAGATGCAGTCAAACTACGTCAGGTGTTAATCAATCTACTCAGCAACGCGATTAAATTTACCTCAGAAGGCAACGTCAGTCTACTTGTGTTTGCAGGAGAACAAGAAACCACAGATGTATTTCATATCCATTTTCAGGTGCGTGATACAGGTGTAGGGATTTCCGCCACTGAATTACCCAAATTATTTGATGCGTTTACGCAAGCCCAAGCCGGAAAAGATGCCCAAGAAGGTACAGGATTAGGTTTAGCCATTAGCCGTAAATTTGTGCAACTGATGGGGGGAGATATTTCAGTTGAGAGTGAATTAGGCAAAGGTACAACTTTTCAATTTCAGATTCAGGCGAAATTGGCGCAAGCAACAGTCAGCAAGAGTTCGCAAGCATATCCACAAGTGTTGGGGCTAGTTGCCAATCAGCCAACATATAGAATTCTCACAGTAGATGATAAAGCCATTAATCGCCAATTGTTGATGAAGTTACTCACGCCTTTGGGGTTTGAGGTGAGAGAGGCGAGTAACGGCAAGGAAGCGATCGCAATTTGGGATGAATGGGAACCGCATTTAATCTGGATGGATATGAGAATGCCTGTCATGGATGGTTATGAAGCGACTAAATATATTAAGTCTACTACCAAAGGTAACGCCACAGCCGTCATCGCCTTGACAGCCAGCGTCTTAGAAGAAGAAAAAGCCATAGTTCTCTCTGCTGGTTGTGATGACTTCCTCCGCAAACCCTTTGCCGAACACACCATTTTTAATGCACTAACTAAACATCTTGGTGTAAAATTTATCTTTGCCGAAAGCCAAACGCCCCTAGTAAATCAGGCAACAGAGACTATCTTGACATCGCAACACCTCACCTGTATGCCTCAAGAATGGATTACTCAGCTATACACAGCTGCGCTGGAGGCAAATACCAACCAAGTCATAGAACTGGTAGGAGAAATACCAGATACAGCAACTAATCTGATACAATCACTGACAAAACTGGCTCGACAATTTGAATTTGAGAAGCTGGTTGAGTTAG
>NZ_CAWMSA010000089.1:25503-28094 GCF_963870205.1 Anabaena sp. CA = ATCC 33047
GAATTTAGCCAATTATTTGCAGACTTCAGTAGAAGTTACTCGCAATAATGCCGATGCGATTAAACTAGGCATTTTGAACTATCAAGATTTATCCACAGTAAAACGCTATTTTTGGCAGCAATCACAAATATTTAATCATATCAATGCCATTGCGATCGCTACCGAGCAGAAAGATATGTTAATTGTGGATAAACATGATGATGGCTCGCGTCTGCTGCGGATCAAAGATAAATCAACTAATAATAAATGGAATAATTACCTGACTGACAATCAAGGCAACAAACTCAAATTAATCCAAAGTGTAAAAGTTTTTGATCCGCATAACGATCCCCCTGGAAATCCTTGGTATGGCGCAGCAAAAAAGGCAGGACGTGGAATTTGGCGGATTGTTGTAGCCAGGATCAGAAAGGATGAAACTAAATTAGTAGCCGCCTATTTTTTACCATTTATTGATCAAAACAATACCTTTCAAGGAGTCCTCAGTTGCGCTTTTTCTCTATCTCAATTAGGGGATTTTCTCAATAGTTTGAAAATTGGTCAAACCGGTCAAGCTTTTGTTATAGAAAAAAGTGGATTGTTAATCGGGACTTCTACAGGAGAAATCCCCTTTACTCCCGATGTAATAAAATCTCTGAATACCGTTAAGGAAAGAGATGACCCCAGCAGATATAGATTGAATTCTGTGAATAGTCGAAATGAAATTACTCAGAAAACTACTAAAAAAATATTGCAGTATTTTGGAAGGTTTGATGACATTAATCAACAGCAAGAACTTACCTTTACAGACGAGCATGGTAAACGCTACTTTGTGAAAATTGTCCCATTCCAGAAACAAAAAGGTTTAGATTGGCTGACAGTGGTTGTCATTCCTGAAGCTGACTTCATGGCAGAAATTCAAGCCAATGCTCGTTCGACAATCATATTATGTAGTTTAACTTTAATTATGGCCACAATCTTAGGTATCATCACAGCCAATTGGATTACGACTCCTATATTGCGATTAAGTCGAGCCAGTCAAGCTTTAGCATTAGGAAAATGGGATAATTCTGATTTAGAAAATGGCTCAAGAGCAATTCAAAGTATTACAGAAGTAGCAACGCTGGCTGATTCTTTTCATAAAATGGCTATTCAGTTACAAACAGCTTTTGAAACTTTAGAACAACGAGTCAAAGAGAGAACAGCAGAATTAGCCATTGCCAAAGAAAAAGCCGAAGTAGCAAATCAAGCCAAAAGTGCATTTATTGCTAATATGAGTCATGAATTGCGTTCTCCTCTAAATGCGATTCTCGGCTTTTCTCAATTAATGATACGCGCTAAAAACTTACCATCGGAACAGTATGAAAATGCTGGGATTATCTATCGTAGTGGCGATTATTTACTCACCCTCATTAATAATATTCTCGATTTATCGAAAATTGAAGCCGGAAAAACTACCCTGAATCCTCAAGACTTTGACTTGTATCGCTTACTCGATGATTTAGAAGATATGCTACATCTGCGGGCAACAAATGCTGGATTGGCTTTGATATTCCAGCGCAGTGACAATGTTCCCCGCTATATCTGCACAGATGCAGTCAAACTACGTCAGGTGTTAATCAATCTACTCAGCAACGCGATTAAATTTACCTCAGAAGGCAACGTCAGTCTACTTGTGTTTGCAGGAGAACAAGAAACCACAGATGTATTTCATATCCATTTTCAGGTGCGTGATACAGGTGTAGGGATTTCCGCCACTGAATTACCCAAATTATTTGATGCGTTTACGCAAGCCCAAGCCGGAAAAGATGCCCAAGAAGGTACAGGATTAGGTTTAGCTATTAGCCGTAAATTTGTGCAACTGATGGGGGGAGATATTTCAGTTGAGAGTGAATTGGGCAAAGGTACAACTTTTCAATTTCATCTTCAGGCGAAATTGGCGCAAGCAACAGTCAGTCAGAGTTCGCAAGCCTATCCGCAAGTGTTGGGGCTAGTTGCCAATCAGCCAACATATAAACTGCTGACAGTAGATGATAAAGCCATTAATCGCCAATTGTTGATGAAGTTACTCATGCCTTTGGGGTTTGAGATGAGAGAGGCGAGTAACGGCAAAGAAGCGATCGCAATTTGGGATGAATGGGAACCGCATTTAATCTGGATGGATATGAGAATGCCTGTCATGGATGGTTATGAAGCGACTAAATATATTAAGTCTACTACCAAAGGTAACGCCACAGCCGTCATCGCCTTGACAGCCAGCGTCTTAGAAGAAGAAAAAGCCATAGTTCTCTCTGCTGGTTGTGATGACTTCCTCCGCAAACCCTTTGCCGAACACACCATTTTTAATGCACTAACTAAACATCTTGGTGTAAAATTTATCTTTGCCGAAAGCCAAACGCCCCTAGTAAATCAGGCAACAGAGACTATCTTGACATCGCAACAGCTAACTTGTATGCCTGAAGAATGGATTACTCAGCTATACACAGCTGCGCTGGAGGCAAATACCAACCAAGTCGTAGAATTGGTAGGAGAAATACCAGATACAGAAACTAATCTGATACAATCACTGACAAAACTGGCTCGACAATTTGAATTTGAGAAGCTGGTTGAGTTAG
>NZ_CAWMSA010000089.1:28104-54810 GCF_963870205.1 Anabaena sp. CA = ATCC 33047
CCTGATCAGTAATGAATCCTGAAGATAATCAAGAAAATCAAGGTAATATTCTTTTAGTAGACGACATACCCGAAAATTTACAATTATTAAGTGATTCTCTCAGCAAAGTCGGCTACACTGTTCGCAGCGTCACAAGTGGGCGAATGGCACTGAAAACAGTGAAGGTGAAGCAACCAGATATCATTCTTTTAGATATCAAGATGCCAGAAATGGATGGCTATCAAGTCTGTAGAACTCTGAAAGCGGATGAGGATTTACGCACCATTCCCATAATTTTTATTAGTGCTTTAGATGATGTTTTCGATAAAGTCACCGCCTTTGAAATAGGAGGCGTAGACTACATCACCAAACCCTTTCAAATGGAAGAAGTGGTAGCACGCATAGAAAATCAATTAACCATTCAACGTCAGCAACGGCAGCTAGAACAAGAAAATTATAAGCGCAGACAAACCGAAGAAATACTATATCAATCTAGGGCAATGCTGGCAAGCATTTTGAATAGTTCACTAGATGGTATTGCTGCTATGCAAGCAGTTCGTAACACCACAACCGGGGATATCGAGGATTTTCGTTGCTTAGTAGTCAACCCAGTCATTGCTAGAGCCTTCGGCAGTCGCCATGAAGATATGATCGGCAAATTGGTAGTTAAAAGATTCTTAGCCCGTTTAGAACCAGAACTATTTTATCAGTTTGTGAATGTTGTGGAAACAGGGCAACCTTTACAACGGGATTTTTATCATCTATCCGGCAATTCTTGTTGGTATCATTTTGTGGCAGTCAAACTAGGTGATGGTTTTGCTATTACCATACGTGATATTACTGAGCGTAAACAAATTGAACTAGCTCTGCAAGATGCAAATCAGAAACTAGAAAAACTGGCAAATATAGATGGTTTGACTCATGTAGCTAACCGTCGCTGCTTCAATGGACGAATACTAGCAGAATGGAAACGCCTGGCGAGAGAACAGCAACCTCTGTCACTGATTTTATTCGACGTTGATAAATTCAAATTGTACAACGACTACTATGGTCATCTGGCAGGGGATGATTGTTTGATTAAGATAGCACAAACAGTGCAGAAAATAGTTTATCGTCCTGCGGATTTAGTGGCGCGTTATGGTGGAGAAGAATTTGCGGTACTTCTGCCTAATACAGACTTAGCCGGAGCAATCAAAGTAGCGCAGAAGATTCAGCAAGCAGTTTATGATTTAGCTATTCCCCATGCAAAGTCTAATGTTAAGGATATCGTCACCTTGAGTTTAGGGATTGCCTCTAGTATACCTGCTTTGGATATCAAGCCAGATACACTGATCGCTGCCGCAGATAAAGCATTATACAATGCCAAACAACAGGGGCGCGATCGCTACTTCACTAATTGAAACTTGACTATTTTTTTGCCAGGTTCAATCAAGTCTCGAACCATCGGGCATAATTGCATTGTGAAAATTCACACCACTGAGATTAGCACCACTTAAGTTAGCACCTCTAAGGTTAGCACCGCTTAGATTAGCTCCTGCCAAGTTAGCATTTTTGAGATTTGTCCAACCCAAGTCAGCACCACTCAAGTCAGCTTCAGTTAAATTCACCCGAAATAAATATGCACCACTCAAATGAGCCTGATTCAGACGAGCTTTGTACAGGTTGGCTTTGTAGAGATAAGCTCCCATTAAGTCTATTCCATATAAGTTAGCCTCACTGATATCAGCCTCAATTAAGTTAGCTGCTATGAGGTTAGCAAAACTCAGGTTAGCGCGATTTAATTGTGCTGCACCCAAATCAGCCTCTCTGAAATTAGCACCACTTAAGTCAGTACCAATCAAGTTAGTCTGATTGAGAGTAGCACCCCTAAGATTCGCTTCCCTTAAGTCAGAACCAATGAGAGTAGCATGACTTAAATCAGCCTGAGTGAGAATAGCTTGACTCAAATTAGCCACACTCAAATGAGTACCACTCAGGTTAGCTTCACTCAGCTTACTTTGATGCAGATTAGCACTACTGAGGTTAGCATAACTGAGGTTGGCACGTACTAATAAAGCATGACTTAAGTCTACTTTACTTAAATTTACCCCTTGCAGGTCAGCACCTCTAAGATTATTTTGTTGCAAATTGGCAGCACTCAGGTCAGGTTCAATTTGAGGATATGTTGTTCTCCACTCAACCCATTGGACTGCACCCGCTTGTAATAACCGCAGATGCTCTACATTTGCCATTTTCTCTTTGCTCTCCTTCATTATTGTCAGATTTTTTACTCTTTGCTCCCCCTGCTCACCTACTCCTGGCGGCCAATTGGGGAATTACTCCTTCCAGCCACGTTTTCAATAGCTGCTCGCGCTCCGGCTGCACCTGCCAGAATATCTCGCTCTGCTCCTCCCAAGTACAACCTGCCAAAGCTACCGACAGCTTGCACTTCCAAAATATTAATTGCGGCGGCTTTTTCCGCTTCATTCGCCGCTAAAGCCGCATAAGCAGCCGGTTCAACTTCCAATACATACAAAGTTTGCCCTGCTAAGAGTAATTGTCCCCGGCGGGTGCGATTGATTAATTGTGTTTGGTAAGCATCGATATTACGGATAATCTGACTAGACACAACACGGGGTTTGAGACATTCCTCTCGTTTAACTCCTAATGCTGCCAAAATTGCTTGTCCGGCTGCCCGTGTTTCTCCTTGCGAGCCGGAATGAACTTCTAGTAAACCATATAATCGTTCAACTACCTGCACCCCAGGACGGACTGAGGCAGCTTTCAGGGCTATATCTGTAATCCGATTAATTTCAATTCCAGGTGAGATTTCAATCCAGAGGGATGTATCACCTGGTAAGGGCAGGAAACCTTGGGCTACTGTTCCTATATATGCTGCGTGTTGTGGTTGCAGGCTGTCGAGAAAGACGAAACTGCGTAGTTCTATTCCCAAGGCTATGCTCTCCAGTCATCAAGCTAAAGTAATATTTTGCCACTGTAACTTTACCTCACTTGTAGACCACCTGAAAACGTTCGCAGACTCAGAGCATACAGGTGTTAGTTTTTTGGCATTGGTAAAATGTGCTGTTGAGACTCAGCCTGGAGGATTTCCGTAGCTTTTTCGGCGGACAAGGCTTTATGGAACAAGAAACCCTGTACATTTTCGCAATGAATAGATTTTAAGAAATCTAGTTGTTCTTGGTTTTCTACGCCTTCGGCGGTGATTGTTAACCCTAAGCTTCTGCCTAAATTGGCGATCGCCTTCACAATATGCCTAACCTTGACATCTGTTGTCAACTGATCAATGAAGGAGCGATCAATTTTTAGCTTATGCAGTGGTAACATTTGTAACCGCGAGAGCGACGAATGACCTATACCAAAGTCATCAATGGACAGATGCACACCCATCGCCGCTAAATCATGCAATACCTTTTTGGTATATTCTATATTCTCAATGGCTGTGGTTTCCGTAATTTCTAACTCTAATAATGGCGGTGCTAACCCTGTCTCGGCTAAAATTTGCGCTACAGTTTCTACTAAGTCGGGTTGGCAAAACTGCTTAGGAGACAGATTAACTGCAATCTTCACCGGGGGTAATCCGGCTTTTTGCCAAGCTCGGTTTTGCTCACAGGCTGTCCGCAATACCCACTCCCCTATCGGGATAATTAATCCACTTTCTTCAGCAAGCGGAATAAAAACGTTAGGTGCTACTATCCCCATTTCTGGATGCTCCCAGCGTAGCAAGGCTTCCATACCGGTAATTTCTCCGGTGTGAAGATTAACTTGGGGTTGATAGTATACTGTAAATTCTTGCTTTTCTAAGGCATAGCGTAAATTTTTTTCTAACTTGAGAATATCAGGAGTTTTGGCACTCAAGGATGTCGTGTAATACTGATATTTATTTCTGCCTTCATCCTTGGCATGATACAAAGCTGTATCTGCGTGCTTGATCAAACTTTCTGCATCAGGGCTATGTTCATCTAGTAAGGCAATACCTAAGCTAGCACTGACGTAAAGTTCATGCCCTTCCAAAAAGAAAACGTTCTCAAAGGCTTTTAAGATTCTGGCGGCGACTTGGGTGACTTCTTCGAGATAATTAATGCGGGGCAGGAGGATAATAAATTCATCTCCTCCCCAACGCGCTACTGTGTCACCTGCTCTCAAAGATGCTTGCAATCTCTCGGCTACGCTGCGGAGTAAGCGATCGCCCAAGGTATGACCCAAGGTATCATTAATAATTTTAAAGCGGTCAAGATCCAGAAAAATCACAGCCAGACTTTCGTGACTCCGGACGGCGTTGGCTAAGGTTTTGGCGAGGATTTGATCAAATAATAACCGATTAGGCAATCCCGTCAGCCAATCATGAAGGGCTTGGTAACGAATCTTTGCTTCTACTTGCTGACGCTGCCAAGCACCACTGATACTAGCTGCCATTGTCAACAGTATAGATTCTTCATGGCTTGACCAAACACGCTCTTGGTGACAATCCGCTAAAGCCAAACAACCCCAAAACTGTTCTTCTAAGCGCAGTGGCACTAACAGCAGAGATTTAATGCCCTTTCGCATCAAAATTTCACGTTCGGCGGCGGGAAAATCCTTTGTCAGTCCATTAATTGACTTGCCACTGGCAAGGACATTATACCAACGTGATAAGGCGTGATACTGATCAAGTTGATTGTGCCAGTGATGCGGGCAAGTGGGTAAAGGTGAACTTGTCCATTGACATTGCAAGCTGAGTGCGATTTCTCCTGTTTGGGGGTGGGAATGATGTTTAAATAGATAAGCTCTATCTACTTGCACAGCTTCACCTAGTACAGCCAGAGCTTTTTCTAAGGCGGTATCGTAGTTCATTTCTACGAGTAAGTAATTGGCTGCTTCCGCTACTGCTTGGAGTAAGCGATCGCGTTGCCGCAATTCTGCCTCTGCTTGCTTTTGCTGAGTAATATCTCTAATAATATAAGTTCTAATTAAATCACTTTCCGCTAGATGATGGACTGATTGTTCAAAAACTTCTTGACCAAATTTTACTTCCCTGACAAAAGAACTGACTTGGCGGCTTTGCACCTCAGCAACTATTCCTTTTAATATCGGATGGTGTTGTCCTAACTCCCTCAATCTCGGAAATTTCAGGGCTGCGGCTGGATTAAAATAAGTTAAGTTTCCGTCTAAATCTGTCTCAATGATGGGATTGGGGATCATCTCAGGAAAAGATGCTAAACGAGCTAAAGCAGTCTCGCTAGCTCCTGCAAATTCCGGATCAACAACTGCCGTAGGAACAGGTTGCACAGGACTAGATTGCTCACACAGAAATGCTGACAAATCTTCAACATAAGCAGATTCACAAAAAGCTTGTTCTGACAAGTTAGAAATAGCATAGTATTTAGCCTGAGCTTGCTTCGTACCAAAGATCATCACATCTCCATGTTTGAGATCATGAGAAAAACATCTGTTGCCATTCACAAATAATCCGTTGGTACTAGCTTGTCCTTTAAAGTTACCATCGATAATCCGAAACCCATATTGCTCCGTTTTGGGAAGAGTTACCCGCAATAAAATAGCGTGTTGTCTGGATGCTGACAAGGAATGGAGAACAATAGCATTACTCTTATGCCTTCCTATAGAATATGTAGCTTCTTGTAAAGGTATGATGCGCTGCCCTTGTAAGTCTTTGACAACTAACAGGTGGCGGATTTTTTCTCGCTCTTGTTCAGGCATCAGTTCCTCTCACATTCTCATGTCTTTGGAGCTGGAGTTTCAATATCCTCATTCACTTAGTTTTAACTCCTAACGTTCATTTGTAATAAAAGGTCTTTACCTAGTGCAAGGACGATGTAGGAAGATATTTGTGTTTTACATCACTGACAATCTCCAAAAAAGATTCTTATTTGCCAGTGAGTGCTGCATTGTCAGTCTGGTTAATTGTCTCCGTTCCCCAACAAATTAGGCGAATTTAGCATTTTTAACTACTAACTTTTGGTTGACTTTTTCTGTTATACCCAGAAGTAATTCAATAGCTAAGATGATACTGAGTAGATTTGTTGATGTTGGTTAATCAACTTGAGTGATAATACGGAACCCAAAATAATTACCATAGTTAAACGCAGGGAACAGACACAATAATGTTCTGTTCCCTGTAGCTTCCCTGATGCTATAACTTTAATTACGCTTACCCAATTAGTTGTTCGCTTGCCAATCTTTATCTGCCCAAAATCCAAAATCTGATGGCATGAGATAGGGCAAAATTATCAATAAACGCTGAGGTATTCAGGCGAAAATCATCATGACACTGGGTAACAATGAGACAAAGCTATGACAAAATGTTTCATGTTTTAATATAATTAATTATAATTAATTATATTATATTTTATTTTAATACATTAAAAAGGATTGTATAATACAGAAAAATACAAACCATTCTCTTGCCATGTTTTGGCTTGGGAGTCCACAGACACCAGAGGAATACCCCAGTCAAGTCGTGCAGTCAAGCGATCGCCTTGTAACCAGCGTAAACCCAAACCCACGGCTGCTAAAGTATTAGGATCGGGATTAGTGCCAGAATTATTCCAAGCTACCCCAAAATCAACAAAAGGTATCACCTGTAACAGCCCTCTCGACTGCGACAACCGCAGCACTGGGATTTGCACTTCCGCCACCGCTAAAGCACCATTATCTGTCAAGAGAAAATCTTGGCGATAACCCCGCACACTATCTAAACCACCGACACCAAACTGTTCTAAAGGTAACAGATTGATAGTTGACAGTTGTGTATTAGCACGTAGAATCAATAAAGTTTCTGGTGCTAACAGCCGCGCCCATTGGGCTTGTCCCTGCCAGGAGAAAAAGCGACTATCAGGGGTATCATGATTAATCGTGGCATTCAACGCACCGATACCGAGATTAAATTGCGATCGCACCGCGAACACTTGGCGGTTATTGCGAGTCGTCCATTCTTGAAAAAACCGCAACGCAGATACACGCGTGCGCCCCTGTTCATCAGCACCCAAGGAAGGAAAAGCTAAACGTTCTCCTTCAATATAAGTAGCCTCACTTTCTCGCCGGGAAGCCGTTAAACCCACAGCCAATTCCTGGGTAGGAGTTTGTATCAGAGGTTGGCGAAAAGTCAACTCATAGTAACGAGATGAAGATTGAATATCGAGAATATTAAACGGCTCCTCAATCACATTACTAGATGCTGTGCCGAAGTTAAAGCTGATTGTACCATTGCGAGGATTCAAGGGTAAGGTGTAGCTAGTATCAAAGGCGTTGCTGCCGTCGGTGTTAGCATAAGCTAAACTCAAATTATCTCCCCAACCCTGTAAGTTAGCTTCTTTAACTAAGATACGACGGCGAAAACTACCCACACTCGGAGATCGACCATTATCGAAACCTATTTCACTACTAAAAGATTTCGCTTCCCTGACTTGCACTTGTAAAACACTTGTACCAGGACGTAGCCCTGCTGACAATTCAGCCGCCAGGTTATCAATCAAAGGATTGAGTTGTAGTAGTTGTAGTGCTTCTAGTAACTGATCTCGATTTAGGGGTGATGATGTCGCCACCGCTAAACGACTACGCACATAATTGGGGTTGAGTCGGCGTGTACCACTAATTTGAATATCTTCTAATTTACCTTCAACCACCTGAATTGTAATCACACCCGACTGAATTGCTTGCGGTGGGATATATGCGCCAGAAGTAATATAACCCTTGTTAACGTATAATTCAGTAATTTTCGAGCGAGCCTGAAACAGTTCGGCTAAAGTAATTGGTCTATCGGTAAACTCAGCAGTAACCTTGGCTAACTCTTCTCGACTAAATACCGTACTACCCACAACCTCAAACTTTTTCACAGTAATGGTTTGGGTAACATCCTCTGGTATTGGTTGCTGAGGTTTGACATCTGGGAAAGTTGGTGGCAGTAGTTCTGCTGGTGGTGGTAGTGGTTGGGGTGGTGGGGATTGAGGTAAAGGAGAAGGGAGGGAAGGTTGGACATCTTGGGGCGGTGGTAGTTGTTGCGATAAGCTAAAATTGTTATTTAGTCTTGATGTCTGATTAACAGTTTGGGCTGTTGACGGTTGAGAATGGATACTGCTGAGTAATGCAAATATCCCCACAGTCAACCCAGATATTGTCAGCTTGTTTAGACATTGGTACATCATGCAATTAAAGTTTTTTACAACCAATCAGTTTTAAAGGTTCAGTTTAAGATGTGAATATTATTTCATCTCTTGATTTCTTGGTGAGTAAATAGTCGGTAAAGACGCGATAAATTGCGTCTTCACAAGGTCATTAGTCAAAAGTCAACCGTCAACCGTCAACCGTCAATATTCTGGAACAGGGCAAAGTAATCAAAGAGGAGTCCATCAAGATGTGACTCTCTTGATGGACTTGATGCGCGGTTGATTGAGTTAGTAGGGTGCGTCAGGATGAATATTTTCTTGGTATAGCTAGGGTTTCTCGTACTGACGCACCCTACATTTTGGAGATTTTTTGATCTGGAAGTCCTTAAGTCTTGATGGGGGTTTAAATTCCCCATTCTACGATAAGCCGCCCATAGCTTGTCTACACCAACATCCCCTGTTCCCTGTTCCCTATCCCCTGTTCCCTGTTCCCTGTTCCCTGTTCCCTATCCCCTGTTCCCTATCCCCTGTTCCCTGTTCCCTGTTCCCTATCCCCTGTTCCCTGTTCCCTATTCCCTGTTCCCTGTTCCCTATCCCCTGTTCCCTGTTCCCTGTTAAACTAAAGCCAATTCTGGCTGAGTGGGAGACAGACTACCGAAAAAATCATAATGATCTAAAGCTTCTAAAATTCCCCAAGCATAATTGCCTTGGGCAAAGTAAATCTGGGGATAACCCCGTAATTTTTGCAGTTCTTTGCTGTAATTGCCGACAACCACACCCAAGGTATTACCAGTAAGCATTGTTTCATCATTGCCTGATGCCCCAGCTACTAAGAACCGCTTGACAGGTAAGCCCCATTTTAAGGCAATATAACGCAGTGCATCGCCCTTAGAAGCCCGAATTGGTAATAAATCCAGATACATATTATGGCTGTAAATACCTTTGACGGGAAGTTGCAAGCGACGCAAATGACGGACAATTTCTCTAAAACTTGGTGCTTGGCTAGGATCGATAAAGTAACTAATTTTAAATTTGTTTTGAGCTTCTGGTGGTTGCAATTCTACGCCGGGGATTTGTTCCATTGCATTGCGAATTGCTTGCGGTTGCCAATAGTAATTAATGTGTTTTTGCCAACTGGTATCTGTGACGATTTGCGGCCCGTAGTAGATTGCGCTACCAGTGGAAGTGATGAGTAAATCGGGCATGGGAAACCGCCATTCTTCCAACATACTCAAGGTGCTTTTGAGACTGCGACCTGTGGCAATACCTACGCCTGTGGTGTGTCCTTCGTCACGGATGCGCTCAATCAATGTTTCTAAAGCTTTGCGATCGCCTAACAGTGTATGATCAATTTCTGTCACCAAGAAGCGATCGGCTGTCGGTAGGCGGTTAGTCTTGGGTATATTCCAGTCTGGATGTTCCACACTGGGAGATGTTCCCAAGGGACTGAGCAGAGATTGGACTTTTTGTTGCGGAAATAGGCGTAATTTCTCCAAATATTGCTCTACATGACTTTCCCAAGCGAAATGTTTGCGGACATTAGTCAAACCATTATTAGACCAAGTTTGCCATTGTTTAGCATCAGTCAATGTTTTCCGCAGTGCATTCTGGATATCTTGAATATTCAGGGGATCAATTAATAGTCCATTTTGACAGGCGGCGATGATATCCCGTGGGCCGCCGTCTGAAGTGGCGACAATGGGAACACCACAAGCTGTAGCCTCAATCAAAGTTAGCCCAAATGGTTCGGTGAGGGCGGGATTGATAAACACACCTTTAGTTTTAGCTGTCAACCGATATAAATCGGGTACATCATCAGCAGTATGATGTTTAGGATAGGCAACATGACCATAAAGGTCATAGCGATCAATTAATTGCAGGATTTCTAATAATACTTGGCGTGAGCTTGATTCCATCGTGCTGATGTCATCTCGATTTCCCAAGACAATCACCAAGTTAGCCAGTTGACGCAGTTCTGGATCTTCCCCGTAAGCTTTCACCAAACGACTAACATTTTTACGAATAGCCGGGCGGGAAATAGCCGTAATCATCGGCTTGTCAGGGTTTTTGAGAAATTTCTCTAATTCCTGTTTAATTGGGGGATTTTGCCAATTATCCGGGGCTGGGTAAAAACGTTCTAAAGCCACACCCGGAGGAATTACCACCATCCTGTCTGGTTGATAACGGTCATAAATGCTGTACTGTTCTTCAACTTCTTGATGGGTACTGGCGATGACTAAAGCTGCACCACCAAGGGTGACTTCTTCAGCTTCAATACGTGTACTGATGTGAAAATTGTCTTCTATCGCTTCTTGTTTAGTGCCATGCTCTAATAGTCGTTGTAGCTTCACCCTTCCCAGGGAATGACCTGTATGTACCAGGGGTGTACCTAACCAACCAGCAACACGACTACCCACATAACCAGCATCAGCATAGTGTGTATGAATCACATTCGGGATTCTACCAACCTTGCGAATGTGTCTGAGTAATTCATCTGCAAAAGTATCTAAATGCTGCCACAGAACTTCTTTGCGGAGATAACGACGGGGGCCACAAGCCAAGCGAATAATTTGGGCTTTATCAGAAAGCACTTCTACTGGTTGCGCGTAGTCTGTGCTAACTTTTGGATCTTGTACTAAGCGAGTTACTAAGTCAACTCTGTCTACTTGTGGGTGTTTAGCTAATGTACAGGCGAGTTCTACTACATATTTTGTTTGTCCACCGGTGTCAGCATCTCGTCCTAACTCCAAATTTTGACCTCTAATCAAGCCGTGAACGCTGACTAATAAAATATACAACCCTGAGCTGTGTGACATCATGTCTTCCTCTGTAGTTGACTTTATATAGTGCTATGTTTAGGCTTCTGACACTAAATGACTGTTGAGAGTTATAGACGAAATATTTATAGGGTAGAACAACTCTACACCTTGCCAAACATCTAACGCTTTGCCAAATTTCGCATTCATTTTGTGAATGCTTTATCAGGTGCCAATCAACGTCATCGACCTAAATTAATCTTATGATTCGTTTCTTAATTGCAATAAAATTGACCTCCAGATAACAAGCAGACTCTTGTATATGTTAGCAGCAAGAGCGACATTTATGAGATTTTATAATGTCTAAATAATTGAATTTAGCTTGATAACACTATCAAACTGCGGGGGTTATGTCAAAGTTTAAAGACAAGCTGAACTATGACAAGCAAAGGGTTTAACAGCCGGCGTGGCTCATTGATTTAGAGGGTTTTTGCAGTGTTTATGAGAATATCTCAAGCCAGGAATTTATCTATCTTGAGGATGAGAAATTTAGAGAGATTATCATATTCAGTCGAGATAGAGACAGTAATTATTTTCTCCGTGGGATGGATGCGATGGGGAATGGCGATCGCCTATATCTATTGATAACTAGATGCTGTTTGGGGCAAGCCAGACAACAAGAAAAATAATATTTATTCAACTTTCGGCTATTGCAATTGAATGAACTCAATATTTTAGTCACGGCGATTGGTGCGATCGCCCTATTTCTCGGACTCCTATCTGACTATTTCCGCCGTCATTGGTGGACTAGCGATCCCTTAACAGCAATGCTATTGGGAATATTACTGAGTCCCGTTGGTTTAGGATTAGTTAATCCCAGTGGTTGGGGAATACCAACAGAGGTTGTTTTAGAACAAGCTGCCCGCTTTACACTAGCGATTGGATTAATGGGGGTAGCACTGCGTTTACCCAGAAACTATTTTCTGAATCATTGGCAGCCTTTAGCAGTGCTTCTGGGCTTGGTGATGCCTCTGATGTGGGGCATCAGTGGATTACTCGTTTATGGGATTTTAGAAATACCATTTTGGCAGGCGATGCTGGTTGGTGGAACCGTCACGCCAACTGATCCGATTGTAGCCACGGCGATCGTCACCGGCGTGGTTGCGGAAGATCATCTTCCCAACAGGCTACGACATATCATTTCTGCCGAGTCGGGGGCGAATGATGGTTTAGCTTATCCCTTTGTACTGTTGTCGATTCTGATGCTGAAGCGCGTACCCACAGATGCACTATCTCACTGGTTTATTCATGTGATTTTGTGGGAAGTTGGCGGTGCTGTCGTTTGTGGGGTAGTTTTAGGTTATTTAGCCGGTCGCCTGTTAGAATGGGCGGAACACAAACAAACAATCGAAAATTCGTCTTTTTTAGGTTATAGTATTGCCCTGTCGCTCACAGCACTAGGTACTGGTAAGTTAATAGGAACAGATGGCATTCTGGTGGTATTTGTGGCGGGAATGGCTTTTGGTAATGCGATTAGAGGTAACGAAAGAGCAGAAGAGGATAACGTTCAAGAAGCAATCAACCGCTTTTTTACCTTACCGGTTTTTATATTGTTGGGGTTGACAATTCCTTGGCAACAATGGTTAGCTTTGGGATGGGGAAATTTAGTTTTATTGGTGGTGACAATCTTACTACTACGCAGAATACCTGTGATTTTGCTACTCAATCGCTACATTCAGCCTATCAGAAATATACCAGAAGCCTTGTTTGTAGGGTGGTTTGGCCCGATTGGTGTAGCTGCCATGTTTTACGCTGGTTATTCTCTGCGAGAAACAGGAGTAGAAGAAGTTTGGTCAGTTTCCAGTTTAATGATTTGTGCTTCTATTATTGCCCAAGGCTTAAGTGCGACTCCCTTAACCAAACTCTACGGTAAATATATGAATCAAAAGCGGCAGTCTGCAACGACAAGCCGATGATGGAAAATTATTTGCAGATATTGAGATACTACCCTATAATTCCTCCCACGCTTGGCGGATACGCCGTGATTTAATTTCACCTCTAGGTGAACAAACTGGACACCCGCAAGGTTTATTGCCATGCGCCTCTGGATAATATCGCCAACCTAAAACTTGAGGTAAACTTCTAATCCGGTAAATCTCATTAGCTGCGATTTGACGGGGAATAAACACCTCGTAACCTTGAGCATTTTCAGCTTGCATAATAATTCTGGCTGCTTCTGCCACAGTGGTATGTAGATGACGCTTATTGTAGTGTCCAACGTAAACATCCTGCTCATCAGGAATCCGAAAATAAACACCACAAATACTTTTGTGTCCAGAACGCTTTAGTTCCCGCAACCACTGATGAGAAACATAGTAATTAGGAATAATCGGCATGGCAAACACACCATAAGGATAATCAAGTCTGTAGAATTTAGACTTGATTCCAGAGCGCAACACCGAATTGCGATTATTTAATGAGGTGAGGTGAACTAGCAACACCATTATTTTATTACTGTATTTAACAACATAAAAATAAGGGGATGTGATTGTCACATCCCCTTATTTATGAATAACAGATTTACTGCCAAATGTAGAGCATGATAAACAAAACAATCCAGATAACATCGACGAAGTGCCAAAACAAAGAAGTAGCATTTACGCCGAAGTGACCTGTATCGTAATTGCCAGGAATAAATGAACGCAACAGCACAATCAACTGTAACAAAATCCCGGTCAAAACGTGCAAACCGTGGAAACCAGTCAACAGGTAGAACATCCCGCCAAAAGTTCCAGAGGTAAAACCAAACTCCAGATGACTCCACTCAATGGCTTGTCCTACCAAAAAGTAGCTACCCATAGCCATTGTTGCTAATAACAAAACGCGGAATCTCCATAAATCTTCGCGTTTGAGGGCGACTTCTGCAAAGTAAATCACAAAGCTACTAGCAACCAGCACCACAGTATTAATCGCTGGTTCTGTCACTTCTAACCCGGAAACACCAGACGGTAGCCAATCAGGATTATTGAGTTTGTAGACAATATACCCAGCAAAAAAGCTTAAGAAAATCACACTTTCAGACAATAAAAAGACAATAAAACCAAACATCTTATTGCCTTCTTCGTCGTGGCCATGTTCATGGCTGACGTGGTGCAATTCATTTGCAGATAAGGAACTGTCCATAGGGGTGTAAAGGTGTAAGGGTGTAAGGGTGTAAGGGTGTGGAGGTGGGTTTTTCCATATCGTTCTACTCCTACACCTCTTTTCAATTTCATGAGACTGGGATTGAGGACTTATGTACGTGTCATCATCAAAGTCTTGTGTAGGGTGCGTCAGAAGCGATAATTGGGTAAAAAGTCACAGATTTTCAACATCTGACGCACCCTACTAATGTGCCAGTTGCATAAGTCCTGGGGTTAAAACAAGTCAACACTCATTAATCAAAGAGTCAGCAATGCAGTTATATCTTGATTTGAAGGTTTGCCAAGAAGCAATAGAGAAATAGGTAGGTGAGAGTGTAACGGTGTCAGGGTGTCAGGGAGGAATTTATATTTATTCTTTCCCCTATACCCCTACACCCCTACACCCCTACACCCTTCTCTTGTGCAACTAAAGGCTCAGATTTACCGTAACCGTAGGGTTCAGAAATCACCACGGGGATTTCTTCAAAGTTTTCTACTGGTGGGGGAGAAGATACCAACCACTCCAAACCAATCGCCCGCCAAGGGTTAGCAGGTGCTTTCTCGCCTTGCATCCAAGAAACCACCATATTGAAGATGAAGGGTAAAGTAGACATACCCAGTAAAAACGCACCCAAACTAGCCACAATATTCCAAGCTTCATACTCTGGTGCGTAGGAAGCAACTCGGCGCAACATCCCTTGTAAACCTAATGGGTGCATGGGGAAGAAGTTAAGGTTAGTACCGATGAATGCTAACCAGAAGTGAATTTGACCCCAGCCTTCAGAGTACATCCGCCCAGTCATTTTGGGGAACCAATGATAAATGGCTGCATACATCCCCATCGTTACAGTACCGTAGAGGACATAGTGGAAGTGTCCAACTACGAAGTAGGTATTGTTAACGTGAACATCCACGGGTACAGAAGAAAGCATGATGCCGACGATACCCGCAAACACAAACAGAATCAAGCCACCCAAAGCAAACAACATGGGTGTAGTCAGGCGGATTTTGCCACCCCAGATAGTTGCTACCCAAGCAAACACTTTAATCCCTGTAGGTACAGATACCAACATGGTGGTTAGCATGAACACCATCCGCATCCAAGCAGGTGTACCACTGACATACATGTGGTGTACCCAAACAATTGCACTGACCACAGCAATCAACATTGAGGACAGGGCAACTACTTTGTAGCCAAATAGGGGTTTACGGGAATAAACGGGGAAGATTTCCGAGAAAATGCCGAAGATGGGCAGAATAATCACGTAAACAGCAGGGTGGGAGTAAAACCAAAAGTAATGTTGGAACATTACCGGATTACCGCCATTGCTGGGGTTGAAAAAGCCAGTCCCAACGGTGAGGTCAAGTAGCAGCATGACTGCACCTGCTGTTAAGGCAGGTAAGCCAAACAATTGAATAATCTGCGCGCTAAATACAGCCCAAACAAACAAAGGCATCCGAAAGAAGCCCATCCCAGGCGCACGCATCTTAACAATGGTGGTAACAAAGTTGACAGCCCCCATGATGGAGGAGACACCAGAAATCGCCACTGCTAACAGCCAGATAACTTGACCATTAATTAAGTTACCTGTGGGGTTCTGCAAACTGACGGGAGGATACGCCCACCAACCAGATTGGGCAGGGCCGCCAGGGACAAAGAAGCTGGCCATTAAGAGAATTCCGACTACAGGAACCATCCAAAAGGCGGCGGCGTTGAGGCGAGGAAAGGCCATATCCCGCGCCCCAATCATCAAGGGGACGAGATAGTTAGCTAGACCAACTAAGGAGGGGAATGTCCACAAGAACAGCATCACAGTTCCGTGCATGGTGAACATTCCGTTATAAACGGTGCGGTCTACTAAGTCTGATTCGGGGGTGATGAGTTCTCCCCGCAGAATCATGGCGAAGATACCACCGACAAGAAAGAAGATGAAAGATGTAACGAGGTATTGAATACCTATCACTTTATGGTCGGTGCTGAAGCTGAAATACTCTTTCCAGCCACCGGGGGATGCGTGGTGAGGCTTCTCCACAGGGAGATTCAGCCTATCAACAGGGATATTTGTCATTGTTGATATTCCTTTTATCCGGGATAATTAACCACAGGTGCAGCAGCAGGTGCTACTGTTTCCCAGCCTGTTTTCATTGAGCGTTTAACTGCTTGCGCGAATTCAGTAGCGGCTTGGTTGTAGGCTGGTATGGGTTTGTGACTAGCAGCTTTGGTTAACCATTTGTGATAATCTTCTGGAGATTCCACAACCACGTTTGCCTCCATTGTGGCGAAGTATGTACCGCTATATTGGGAGTCGGTGAGACGATATTGACCTTCGCGGGTGGGGGTAAATTCAAAGTCGATGGTGTGGTTAGGAACGATGTCTTGTTTGAGGCGAAAAGCTGGGATATAAAAGCCGTGAAGTACGTCTTCTGAGTGTAGGGCTAAATGTACCCGGCGATCGCTTGGTAAATGCAGTTCGGTGCTAGTAATATTTTTTTCGGGATAGTGGAACACCCAAGCCCATTGTTTAGCTATGACATCAATGTTTTCGGTGGGTACGTCGGAAACTACTTGAGTTTCTTCTTCGGTTGCAGCAATAGCCGATTTCATCGCTATCGGGTTATGCAAATGTGCTAATGCACCTGCTCCTTGAATACCCATTTCTTCGTAGATTTGATAGCTATAGCCGGCAATCCAAAATACTAACAGAATGGGAATGGCTGTCCAAACTACTTCTAGGGCGATATTACCTTCAATGTGGGGGCCATCGCTCCAGTCGTCTTTGTCTGCCCGATGGAAAATTAAAGAATACATGACAATGGCAGTGACTCCCAGGAAGATAAATGCACCTAGAGTCACTAAAAAGCTGAATAAATCATCAATTAAGTGAGATTCAGCCGCAGCTTGTGGAGGCAACCAGGAGTAAGCCTGTTTACCTATCCACATACTTATAGTAGAAATGGCGATCGCACCTACTACTAAGGTCAAAATACCTAAAAACTTCCCAAATTTCATGGTCACAAATCCTACCTTCTTTGACTGGGTTACTTAAGTGCATTGTTGAGGTCTTCACCCAATCGCAGCAAGCTATCGGCGGTATTGTGTACGCCAAACTCAGCAGCTAGTTGCGCCCCTAGGGTGCCGTGGATGTACATAATGAACATGATGGCTATACCTGCTGCCAAATAGCTCCATTGCACTTGTTTATCTTCTGCTAAAGACCAAACGTAGCGTTGCCATGCTCTCCACAGAGTCATCACGGCAATTAGTCCTAAGAGGAAGACACCTCCTACCCCATGCCATAACATGGTTTGCATGGCTTGTAATCCCCAAGCACTTTTGATCTCAGGGGTTGGGGTGGCTAAAAACATTTCGTAAAACCCTGCTCCCACTGTGAAAAAGGTGATCACGGTAGAACCTACCATGTTGTACCAACCAACATCAAAGAAGTTATCCCGTTCTACAGTAATGCCCAAAAATTTGAATACCCATTTTTGGGTGGGAAACAGTACGCCGACAATATCAAAGATAATCCCAATGATAAACAAGCCTAACGTTAGGTGTACGAGGTTGGGATGAATGGGAATTGTGTAAGGTAGTCCGTTAGCTCCTAATGGAATGTTTAATTGTTCAATCAGTTCTGAGTTCATGGCACAATACCATCCTTGACAGCTTCAACAACTGGGACTGTATGCAGTCCATATACCCAAACCAGTTCATCACCGAGATATACTTGCAAACCCACAATTGCAACTAAAATTAGTCCTGCACCCAAGTAATGAAAGGGTACTTTTTGCGGGTTGCGAGAGCGGATAACATACCGCCAAGCTGTAATCGCTGCCAAAATTCCAGACAGTGACCAACCAATTAGTGTATGCAAGTTCAATACTGACTTAGCAACTTCATAGGGTTTTGCTAAACCAGCTTCAAACTGACCGAAAATAATCGCCACAAAAATGGCGACAGTAGCCACAAACATATTCCACCAGCCGACTTCATAAAGACGAGTCTTACCAGTTAAATACGCAATTAAGTCACACACGAAACTAAACAACACCATCGCAATTACGAAGTGAACAACGATGGGGTGAATCGTATCCGGGTAAGGCAAATTGTGGTCGTTCAATGATGTAAGATAATCAAGCATTCTACTCTCCTAGACATATCTGCCGCACCTCAGTAAAACTCCAATGATTGACATTCACTCACATCAAGATAGGCATTCACCCATGACCGGATTTTATTAATCAGATGTACGCGGCGCAGTCCGGTTATGCCAGTGATAGCCTGTTTGTTGCCAAATTGGGTGAGGCTATTATTTATAGTCAATGATTGAGTTTATTTCATTTGTTCATACTGATACGCTACAACAGCTATTTTTTTATTTACTTAACAAAATTGCCATTGTTTGTTGATTCGGTGAGACCTATCTATTAGCTTAAGGATTTTTTTAAGACTTGTCAAAAGAAATTATAAGAATTTTTAGAATTAATTGAAATAGCAAAAATAAGCAGTTTATAATGTATCTTCTCTAGCGGTTTTAGTATATGGCATATACAAAATTTTTAAATGTGCAGTAGCAACAATCGCCAAATATTGATTTGTGATGTGAATTACAATTGTTATTTGACTAATCATAAATATATGCAATAAAAACAATGAATAACTCTATTACTAGAATAAACCCTACTAATTAAAAATAATGTTTAGTCAAGGGTGAGCATTACTTGAAAAGTAGGGTGTGTAACAGTGCCAGATGTCACGCACCAGATAATCCTAGACCCTAGAGAGAATAAATGATTATTACAAACCCACCCGGAGCAGCTGCCGTACTTTTACTTAAGCGGTAGACTAGAAGCACAGGTAGTAATTTAAGGAACGTTATGATGAGCGATCGCGACTACACACTAATCATTGACAAAAGCGGTAGTATGTCTACCCCAGACCAAGTTGGTGGTAGAAGCAGATGGGAAATAGCCCAAGAATCTACCTTAGCTCTAGCCAGAAAGTGCGAACAATTTGACCCAGATGGCATTACAGTTTATGTATTTTCCGGCAAATTCAAACGTTATGACGACGTTACCTCCGCCAAAGTCGCCCAAATCTTTCTCGAAAATGACCCAGCCGGGACAACGAACTTAGCAGGTGTCCTGCAAGATGCACTCAATAATTACTTTCAACGCAAAGCATCTGGTAGCACTAAACCCAATGGTGAAACAATTTTAGTCATTACTGACGGTGAACCAGACGATCGCAAAGCAGTTTTTGAAGTAATTATCCAAGCTACACGCCAGATGGAGCGAGATGAAGAATTGGGTATTTCCATGATTCAAGTAGGTTCAGATGCCCAAGCTACTAAGTTTCTCAAAGCTTTAGACGACCAATTACAAGGTGTCGGTGCTAAATTCGATATTTGCGACACCATCACCTTAGAAGACTTAGAAGATATGAGTCTCGCAGATGTTTTGATGAATGCGGTTACTGATTAGTCAAAGGTCGCTGCGCTCCTAATTCAAAATTCACGCATACCCTACGGGAAGGCAAGCCTACAAAATTCAAAATTAAAGACAGTGATTGTGGGCTTGAAGCTACTACTGATTTGTTATGATTTAAAAAAATAGTGGTAGCCTGTAAGCAAAATTAATCAATTCAAAAATTTATTTTTTCTTTATTTTGAATGAGAAAGTTTTGCCTTTTGAAGTTTAAAAAGGTCAATAGTCAATAGCTATTAAGTTAATAGTCGTAACTAAAACCATGTTAGAAAATCGTGATTACACATTAATTATTGACAAAAGCGGGAGCATGGCTACCCCAGATCAAAAGGGTGGTAGAAGTAGATGGGTAGCTGCTCAAGAATCTACCTTTGCCTTGGCGAGTAAATGCGAACAACTTGACCCAGATGGCATTACTATATATGTCTTTTCTGGCAGATTTAAACGATATGAAAATGTTACTGCTGCTAAGGTAGCGCAAATTTTTCAAGAAAATGATCCTGCTGGAACAACTGATTTAGCGGCTGTACTGAAACACGCCACTGATGATTATTTTCAACGCAAAGCCTCTGGACAAACTAAACCCAACGGTGAAACAATTTTAGTGGTTACTGATGGTGAACCAGACGACCGCAAAGCGGTAATGAAAGTAATTATTGAAGCATCTCGACGGATGGATAGAGATGAAGAATTAGCCCTTTCTTTCATCCAAGTCGGTACAGATGCCCAAGCTACCCGCTTTCTCAAAGTTTTGGATGACGAACTGCAAAGTGCAGGAGCAAAATTTGATATCTGCGACACCATTACAATGGAAGATATGGAAGATTTCACCCTCTCGGAAGTGTTACTAAATGCGATTATTGATTAGCATATAGGGAGTGGGTACGGGCGGGTTTCAGGAGTAAGTTTGTGGGTAGACAAAATTCTGAACAAACCCGCCCATAGAGTAGTAGGAAATTACTTAGAGTATATCAGGGAAGTACAGGAAATTATAACTAATAACTAATAACTAATGACTAATAACTAATGACTATGGATTCTATAGACAAGCTACTAGCGCAAATCAAAGCTGAATACGATAGCGAACAACCACAAAAAGCACAACCACAACCACAGCCAAATGTGATTAAACCCTCCAGCCCACCTGTCAGCAAGTCAGCATCTTTAATTGATAATATACTCTCAGAAGTTCAAGCTGATTTTGCTGCTCAAGATGCGGCTGAGGAATTAAGAAAGCAGCAAGAAATAGAACAAGAAAGAATTCGCCAAGAACAAATCAAAGCCAAACAAAGAGAAGCTTTGCAAAAGCAAGCTAAGGATTGGTTAGCAAAATTAGAGCCATTCTCACCTGAAGGACTTTGGTTTGAAAGATTTGCGGAAAACTATCCTTCTAAACTAGAAGCAGCAATTGAATATTTACAAACCCAATAACACCAATTAACCTTTACTTAAATTAAATTTAACTATAGGAATCATATTTTATTTCTGAAAAAAACTCAGTACACCTCTATTCCCTCTTTTCTTGTTCCCTGTTCCCTTTTTGTGATAAATAATGCTTAATAGCCCATTCGTGCATCGCATAGAGAATTGGCTGTAAACTTGCGCCCAAAGGAGTTAATGAATATTCTACCTTTGGGGGGATTTGTGCGTAAACTTGTCGATGTATAATTCCATCTTCTTCTAATTCTCGTAATTGTTGGGTGAGCATTTTCTGTGTAATTCCCGGTAAGGAACGCTGCAATTCTCCAAACCTTTGTACACCTGACAATAATTCTCTGATGATTAAAACCTTCCAGCGTCCGCCAATAACTTTGAGAGTGGTTTCAACTTCACAAGTTAGCCTATCATCTTGTTTTGCTTCAGCTTTCATAGTTACTTTTTAGTGCGTACTTTTCTGATTAACTGTATATATTTTAAAATCTCTTAGGCAAGTGTTTTTACTTGACCATAAATTTTGTTGTATACCTGTATTGGGGTAATTTTTTTATGGCGAATATCCTGCACATTGATACTAGCCCTCGTGGTGAACGTTCAATTTCCCGCGCCCTGTCTTATGAATTTATTACAGGTTGGAAAGACACTCATCCTGGGGATACAGTCACTTACCGGGATTTAGGACATAATCCTGTGCCTCATGTAGACGAATCTTGGATTGCGGCTGCTTTTTCACCCCCAGAGGCACGTACACCAGAATTGAAGGAAGCACTTAAGCTGTCGGATAGCCTAATTGATGAATTTCTCGCCGCCGATCGCTATGTTTTTGGCGTACCGATGTATAATTTGAATATTCCCGCAACTTTCAAGGCTTACATCGACCAAATTGTGCGCGTTGGACGTACCTTTGCAGTTGAGGAGAATGGCTATAAAGGTTTAGTAGTTAGCAGTAAGAAAGTATTAATCATTACCTCTCGTGCTGATAACTTTTCCCCAGGAACACCCTTAGAAAGTTATGATTTTCAAGAACCCTATCTTCGCACTATTTTAGGTTTTATTGGACTGACTGATGTTACCTTTATCCACGTCCAAAACCTCCACATGGCTGATGAGGTACGTCAGAAGTCTTTAGCCGCAGCTAGGGAAGCGCTCGCTCAAGCTGTAGCCAACTGGTAAAGTTAGTAGTAAGGACTTTAGTCATGAAAAAAATAAGGACTAAAGTCCTTACTACTAACTATTGAACAATAAAACCATCACTACAAACCCTGAAAATATTTTTTACGAAATTTGCTATTTATTTTCTGGATAAATAACTTGAATAAACGCCCTCTCGTCAAACTGGGAATATTACCGGGATGATGTTGTTTGTGGTCAAAAAACTCGTTTAATTCTGCTAAAATTACTTGCAGACGCTTCATAATATTTTCATAGCGATACTCAGCAAAAAAAGCTTCAGACAAAGTTGGTGATATACCAGAGTTAATCACCTTCATAATTCTTTTAACATCATATTTTAGCGAATAACCAGCAATTTTATCACAATTAAATCCAGGGTCTAAATAATCAGAAAGTCCGCCATTGATGCTAGAAAAAACCTGACAACCGCAAGCCATAGCTTCCATTGGCTGCAACCCAAACCCTTCACTGACATTTTGTTGCGCCCAATATTCAGCCGAGTCATACAGATAAACTTTAGCTCGATTAAATAATCCAGGTAAATCCTCAACATAAGAATTAACTACCTGGACTTGACATTGTTGTTGTAAAGCGGGAATTAATTGATTTAATAAATACTCAGAAGATTTTCTAGTCTGGACTAAAACATCAATATCCCGTTCTAAATGTAAATTTTTAAATTCCGCACTAATTTCATTAGGTAAATAATAAATCAAAGAGTTGGGAGACTTTTGACCCCAGTAACCCATCGTGTTACGACTGACGGTAATGATGGGAATACTCGCGGGTAAATTGAATTTATAACCCGCACTATGAGCATGATAAACAACATGATAGGGCTGGAGTTTGGCAGCTAATTTAGCTATGTCAAATCCCCAGCTAATTACAAAAATTACATCATCTAAATTTGGTTGTTGCAGCAGGTCATCTAAAAAGAGTTTATCTGTTTCTCGTTGTTTATAAGTGACCACATCTGCACTACAAACTTGTTGAGCCAGTTTAAAGGTTTTTAACTCAGCCCATAAACCACCACAAGCAAATTTACCACCTGTTCCTGGCACTAAAAAGTAAAGTTTTCGCATTACCAATTAAAAATTAAGAATTATGCTCTCGCCAGTTTACCTTGACAAAATGCCCTTGACGACCCCAAACGTCGCGAGACATAGTGATATTTTCCACTGTGAGATTAAAGGGAATGGCGGTGGTCACGTATCGCTGGGCTATTGTACCTAAATCTGGTGCTATTTCAGCTGCGGTAGTTGCTGCTAACCCCAAGCCGATTAATTGCTCAACCGGGCGGAATGGTAACATCACAGTTACACCCATTGCTAGCCCTGCCGTTAATAACATGGCGACTGATAAATTGGTACCGCAACGGGGATGTACAGCTAAATCCCATTCGCCGTGAGTGAGACGGTGGAGAGCCAGGTTAACGGCTCGGCGTAAATCGCTGATATTCACTTCACCATAGAGGTAAAATCCCTGATCTGTGGACAAACCACCCAGCATTTCGTTATCCAGTTGAATTTTGCTTGGTCTAACTCTGGAAGATTGAATATTTCTAGTTTCACTCAAAACCCAAACTGTGGCGTGTTCAAGGGCGTGAACTTGGCGCAGCATTAAAATTTCTTTCAACCCAGGGACAAAAGATAGCTGTTTGAGTAAATCAGCGTCTTGTGTGGGTTGGGGTGTTGTTAAGTCAAGATTAAAAAAGTTAAAAGGGGAGAAGTTATCAATAAAAGCAGCAGAGGTATTCATATAAACACTGCATCCCAAGCTGATAGAGCAATATAGATTTCTTACCAATGTAACGTTTGAAGCCTGGGATTGTTGCTAATTTTTGTTTATTGCCACAGGAACAGAAAAAATTTAGGTGTTTGTGTGTGAAATTTGTCGTTGATACAGTTTTGGATAAACTGTATCAACGGGGAAAATAGCAACCCACGATAACTAAACAGTCAAGTGCTGCTTTCTGCTTGATTTTGACGTTGGTAAGATTTGCGCTAGAGGTTCACCATGAAAAAAGCGTGAGGAGAAAACAATGAGTAAACCGTCAAAATTAGCCGTGTTGTGTTGCATTCCAGAAAAAATTAACAGCCACGCGCAACGCACTAAATAGCGTCTGCAAGCGGTTTATTCGTTCTGGTTAGGTAGAGGACAACAATTAACATCATTCAAGCAGACTTTACCCCACTGTAAAGCCCAGCGAACAAGAGCCACACGGTTTTCCGTTCGGGTCTTGTCCAGAATGTTGCTGATGTGGTTATCAACGGTGCGCTTGCTAATTTCCAGTTTCGCTGCAATTTCTTGGTTAGTTAAGCCAGCGGCCACTAAGTCGATAATTTGCAGTTCTCTGTCTGACAGACTAACAGGGGTCTGAGACTCGCCACCAGCCATGAGTTATTCTATCCTCCGTTGGTATATGTACTTATCGCTTTCTTAATTCTACAAAGATTCTTCTGTCTGTAGGGATTTCAAGTGTTAACTGCTATACGATTGAGCAAATTTTTTTTCTTTTTTCAACGGATAGAAATTTGATAAATTCCTATAAAAGGTATTAAGTTAAACTAGCTAATGCGATAAATTACTTAAACAATGGAACTGTTAAATGCTGATAAATTGAGAATTTCCCTTGATTATAAGTAGCAAAATTTACTCAAAACTGGCAGGATTTAGATCCCCGACTTCTCAAAGAAGTCGGGGATCTGAGGTTATGTGAAAAATTTAAAATGAGATGAGCAATCCCTGTGAAGACTAAAAATGAGATGAGTAATCCCCGTGTTTTGTGTCTCGGTGAAATTTTATTCGATTGTTTAGCTGACCAGTTAGGGCTGAAGCTGGAAGAGGTGAAGTCTTGGACTCCCTACCCAGGGGGCGCACCTGCTAATGTTGCTTGTGCTTTGGTGAAGTTGGGAACTCCGGCTGGGTTTATTGGCGCGGTGGGGGAAGACGAACCAGGCGATGAACTGGTGAAGCTATTACAAGAAGTAGGTGTAGATACAACGGGTGTACAACGTCATCCTACTGCGCCCACGCGCCAAGTTTATGTAGTGCGGGATCTGGCAGGCGATCGCAATTTTGCTGGCTTTGGGCAGTATGATACTTCTGAGTTTGCTGATACTCGTCTGCAAGCCAAGCAGCTACCAGAGTCTCTGTTTCGAGATGCCGATTTTTTGGTTTTGGGGACTTTGGAATTAGCTTACCCTGACAGCGAAAAGGCGACTCATCGCGCTTTGGAACTGGCTGAACAGTATGATTTGAAGATTGTGCTAGATGTGAACTGGCGACCAGTTTTTTGGCAAGATGAAAATATTGCTCGCCAAAAAATTCAGGAAATCTTTAAGCGAGTCGATTTTGTCAAACTCTCGAAGGAAGAGGCTGAATGGCTTTTTGATACCGCAGACCCCGGTGCTATCACTTACCGTTTAGGTTCAGTTGACGGGGTTTTGGTGACTGATGGTGAACATGGCTGTGCCTATTGTTTGGGTGAGAATGAAGGTAAGTTACCTGCTTTTGCTGTGGATGTGGCTGATACCACTGGTGCAGGAGATAGCTTTTTAGCAGGGTTCATTCATCAACTCAGTCAACAAGGTATCCACAACTTGAAGGATGCTGACACCGCCAAAGGCATGATTACTTATGCTAGTGCAGTTGGGGCTTTGACTACTATTAAACCAGGTGCGATCGCTTCTCAACCCACCCCGGCTGAAGTTGAATCTTTTCTCGCTTCCCAGCAAATTTAATCAGTAACGCACTCTGCTAGAGTATCAGCGACAATTGGCTGATACTCTCGGCTAGAAAATGGCTGAAATTCTATCTTTCCATTGCTCAATATTGTTTTTGAGAGCAACTTAGATTAACTAGCATAGCTACTTAAACATTTTTCTATCCAAGAATTCAGGCTTTGACCTTCTTTTTTTGCTTTGATGGCAATTGTTTTATGTAACTCTGGGTTAATTCTGAGGATAAATTTACCTGAAAATGGCTTTTCAGGTTCTTCGCCACGTTCTTGACAAAATTCTAAATAATCATCAACTGAGTCATAAAATGCTTGTTTTAACTCTTTTACGCTGTCACCTTGAAATGTAATCACATCTCGAATGTTAATTATTTCGCCGTGAAAAATTTCTGCTTCCTCGTCAAATTCAACGACAGCTTCATATCCTTTATATTTCATTGTCGCCGAGTCCTCCTGTGTCTTGGTCTTCTTTAACTCTGGCTTCTGTTAAAAAACGCCGCATCGATTTAACAGCACCTTTATCAGTTTCTTTTTCTGGGTGTGGTCTGTGAAAAGTTGCTCTGACACCATTAAGAGCTATTCTCACTCTTGAACCCCTTCCTTCTGACACTTCTGCACCCAGCGCAATTAGCATGGACTCAATATCACTCCAAGCAATATTTGATCTAACGGGATTTTCAAAAATATCATCAAGTGTTTTTTGATGTTTGCTGTTCAGTTCCATTATATAGTATCACTGCATGATACTATTAATTAGCACATTTCTGTCAACAAGGTATCCACAGTTTGAAGGATGCTGACACCGCCAAAGGCATGATTACTTATGCTAGTGCAGTTGGGGCTTTGACTACTAT
>NZ_CAWMSA010000089.1:54918-73667 GCF_963870205.1 Anabaena sp. CA = ATCC 33047
AACAATTGGCTGATACTCTCGGCTAGAAAATGGCTGAAATTCTTCATGCCATTCTGCCGTCAAATTGCACAACAAACGTAGCTGTAACGGTGTTGGTGCTGGGTTAACACGCTCAACGTGTACTTTTACAAGTTCTGGATTTTGGTTCTTAAGTTTAAACACATCATCCACAATGTACCGAGGGCAATAACCTACAATATGGTGATCCTTAGTACATAAAAGCAATGCACGCGAGTCATAGGGATTTTGAAATTCGTTTGCTAAATATAAAAGTTCGCTAGGTTCTAATTGATCAATTTTTTCAATTGCACAAACAGGAAGATGTCGCAATCCGTGGGCAAAAAAATGGATATGATATAAACCATTCTCATCTGGCTCTGGACAAGGGAAAACTTCAAAATTATCTGTTACTTTGCGTCCACCACTGCGGGAAAGAATAGCAACTGGGTCGTCTTCACCTTCAGGAATGTTTAAGCACTCAATATAATTTTTATAATCTGGGCGAGAACGTCGCATTAATCTATTGGAGAACAAAGGAAAAAGTTCAGCCGATTTGTACACTTTGTTTAAATCAGGGAAAGATAGTAATGGTTGAAATTGGTATTTAGTTCTAGCTTCTAATGCACCTTTTGTATAAAGATACTGATATTCGTTCCCATCAAATGTTAACCGACCGATGGGAAACCAACCCCGACTTTTTGGATCTTGCCAAGCTAAAAACAGTGTTTTCATAGTTGAGTGTCCAGCAAATTCAGCAGTCTTTTTTGATTAAATTCCAAGATTGTTTGGGCAAATTCAATTGCTGTTGGCGATATGCGATTAGATGGAATGCGCTCAAAAAGCTTTAACGTATCATTGCTGGACACCCTTGCTAGTTGCTCTAACCATATTTTGGCTGCTTCTGGATTTATTTGGTCTAAATCCCTAGCGTCGTTTTAAGAGTTTTTACAATTACTTCGGGTGGCTGGGAAATGTCTACACATATAGCGTTATCTGGTTCTTCCAGGGTATCAAATTGGCTTTTAAGGAGTTTTTCCATCATGAAGTGATTTTGACGCTGTTGTAGGCGTTTTTGAATGGTGTCGTAAGAGCCTCGCAGATACACTATTTTGACGTTGTTATCTAGTACGAGATATTGGCGATAGCTGGCTTTGAGTGCGGAACAGGCTAAGACTACATTTTTATTTTCTCGCAACCATTGGGCGATCGCTTTTCCTATCTCTTCTAACCAAGGTATTCTATCGCTATCTTTTAGCGGAATACCTTGGCTCATTTTTTCGATGTTCTCTGGGGTGTGGAAATTATCTGCGTCTTGAAATTCCCAATGTAAAGAGTCGGCTAGTAGTTTTGCGATGGTGGTTTTACCAGCACCGGATACGCCCATGATGAGAATGATCATTTTTTTTAACGCAGAGGTACGCAGAGGTAAACGCGGAGGTACGCGGAGGTTAGAGTTGGAGTTGGGCTAAACCTAGATATTGTATGCCTTCTGGGGTGATGTGGAAGCGGCAAGGTAGGACTTCTAAACCAAGGGCGATCGCTTCTCGTAATAATTTACCATATATGGGATCGGTGCTGTCTCCTGGGGCAAACTCGGTACAATCACCCCGATTGATAAAGTACAGCATGACTGCTCGCATTGTGGGTAATAATGCTGTTAGTTCTCGCAAATGTTTCTGTCCCCTTGTGGTTTCGGTGTCGGGAAATAATGCTAATTTTCCTTTGCACCAAGTGGTGTTTTTGACTTCTAGGTAAATTGGGGGTTCTGTTTCTTTCCCTGTTAAGTAGAAATCTACTCGGCTTTTTTTATCTTGTCCATATACTACTTCGCTTTTAACTTGGTTGTAGTTACCTAGTTCTGGAAATAGGTGTTTTGTTAATGCTAGTTTGATTATCTGATTTGGTAAGGCTGTATTTACTCCTACCCATGTCGGTTGGTTATCGTTTACCTCAATTATTTCTAAGGTATAAGCTAATTTGCGGTTAGGGTTATTACTTTTAGACAGTTGTACCGCACTACCAAGTGTTGATACTCCTGTCATGGGGCCTGTATTCGGACAGTGTGCTGTTACTATTTCGCCAGTAGTTAATTGTACGTCAGCAAAAAAGCGTTTGTAACGTTTGAGTAGTATACCAGGATATAAGGTGGGGTAACGGTAAAGCCAATCAGTCATTTTTCGGGAATTGAGTATGGGGAACTGGGTACTGTTAACCAGATGAAATCTCAATATACAGCTAACCGCGCTCTCTCAATCTTGATGCTCAATCATTCGGCAGTATTTACGTCAGGCTTCTATCACAATTTGTCAATTTTTGTAGTTATTTTAACGACAGTTTGCTAAAAAGTCGCCTATACTCGGTGGTATCAGCCCCCCATACATCCAAAATGGGGAAAATGCCACTGCAAGGAGAAAATTCCTATGCAAAGAGTCGGGGTAATTACAGAATTAGAATATGCTTTTCTGTTTACCTTAAGAAAGGTAAATTCAATTAATGTAGCAGATTTTCAACCGTTTTTTAATAATTTGCCTGTTGATCCTTATATTAAAGGTAAATACCGTTTAAGAAGACTCTCACGGTTTACGGTTGCAGGTGAAAAATTAGTTAAACTACCTCATGGATATCTTTTGCAAAGTAAAGAATACAATCCCTTGTTAGGTGATGTTAAACGAGAGTTTGCTGAATTAGAAGATGCTTTAATTGAACTTGATAGTTTTAAAAAGTTAGTTTTGGCATTTACTGACTCTTGTAAACTCCATCCAGAAGCAGAGATTGGTGTGCATCAAATCAGAACTATTTGCACTCCTGAAAATTTTGGTAATCCCGCACCTGAAGGTATCCATCAAGATGGTACTGATTTTATTGGGATTTTTTCTGTGCATAGAGACAATATTCTGGGCGGAGAAACACATTTATATACTGCTAAAAAAGAGAAGCCTGTATTTAGCAAGATTCTCCATCCTGGAGAGTTGTTATTAGTCAATGACCATGAGTTTTTCCACTTTACCACTCCTATTAAACCGCAAACTCCAGCGCAGGGAATCAGGGATGTTTTTGTGCTGACTTCTCCGAGTTTGTTGACTGAGTGAAGCAGGGTGTAGGGGGGATGAGGAAGCAGGGGAAAATAACTTCTATCTAGTCAAAAATCAACAGTCAATAATCCCAATTTTGAATTTTTTAGCTTGCGTCTCGTAGCGAACGCGCAGCGTATCCGTAGGATTCACCCGTAGGGTATTTTTAATTGATTTATGCCCCAGTTTAATTAACTGCAAAGATTTGACAATCTACAAGATAGGGGGAATTAAAATCCGTCATTTCCCCTGCTTGTTTATTGGGGATGGGAAATAATCTGGCTGAGAGTGGTTTGTTGAGTTTAAAGGCTAATGTTGTCATATCTATTAATATGGATGTAATCTTGTCTATGGAAATATCCCCAGGAATGGGTACGGTATCTAATCCACAACCACAAACGGCTGAATATAGCAATAAATTGGTAATATCATAAGTTTGCTCGTTGGCTCTAGTTGCTAATCCGATATCTTCACAAACTGGTAGCATTAAGCCAGAATAACCACAGGTTTTTACAGGTATGCTTTTTAAGACTCGCGTTAGCATCCCAGAAATTGCTAAAGTTCCAGAATTCCCAAATTTACCATTTAGTAATTTTTCGTAGGCGAAAGCAATACTATTGTCTTTATCTAACGATGGTGCGAGAGATGTATCTATACCAGAAAATTTTAGCGGAAATTGCTTAGAGATATTGTAGGCGATCGCTTCTATTTTCTTAACTTCTTTTTCTAAAATTATTTGTAGCTGATTTTCCGCCTCTGGAATATCATCAGCTTGTACAAATGCTTGCATTACTAAGTCAGCTAACTCTAAACCAATCGCAAAAGATGTTTCACCTACATGATAAGATGTCGGGAAAAAGGGGATACCTGGCTGACAGTTAGCCCCAGCACAAAAACGAAAATTACCATAGCCGTTTTCAGTCTCTAGAGAGATGCGTTTAATCGCTTGGGCTGATTCTCTCGCGTTTTCAAAATGATTACCAATTTTACTTGAGCAGTAAACTATAGATGTATGTTTGTTGATGTCGGGAATTATCTCTATAGTTTCGGGAGTGCTAGCATAACCAATATTGAAAAAATTCACCTTCAAACTTTGACACAATGTTTCTAAAGCTTGAATTTCTTGAATAATTTTAGCTGGAGGTAAACCTAAAAGATATTCTTCCCAGGAGTTAGTCGCTATTCTCGTAGTTTGTACTTCGTAACCTTGGGATTGAAAAATTTCCTGTGCTGTTTGGTTAAAATCAGCAGCTATTTTCAGCTTGGCAGTGTCTTGGGGTGAATCTAATGATATACCTGTAGTGATAGTTCTAATTTTCATAGTGTAATTTAGGAATAATTGATATTTACGGTGAATATTAAAGATATGTGACTAATAACTCACTGAATCAGGTAAACAATAGCTATGAATAACGATTTTTACCATCAGGGACTAGAAAAAGCTCAACAAAAAGACTACGCTGGAGCTATTGAAGATTTTAGCTTGGCTATACAATTCACTCCTTATTATGCCGAAGCTTACTTAAAACGGGGTTTAGCATATTATGATTCCGGGGCAATTATTCAGGCTGTTTCTGATTATACAGAAGCTATCAAGATACATCCTGAGAGTGTGACAGCATATTACTGTCGCGCTTTAGCTAGATTAGCATTGAAAAATTTACCAGGGGCGTTAGAAGATGTAGACAAGGCGATTCGGTTAAATCTCAATTATGCTGCGGCGCATGAGTTACGGGGGATAGTGCGACGCAAACAGAGTTATATTCAAGATGCGATCGCTAGTTTTAAAAAAGCCGCAGATTTATACTTACAGCAAAAAGATACAGAAAATTGTCGTCGCTGCTTAGAACTAATTAAACAGTTACAACCCCCAGCTAAACCAGTTACACAGCCAGTAGTTGCTAAAACTGCGCCGATGACATCGGTTCAGGACTATTTTAGCCAACTTTTAGACAAAGCCGAAAAGGGAGATACTCAGCAAGCCATTGCTGACTTAAATTGGATATTACAAGCCGATGCCCAAGATGCTCAGGCGTATTGCTGTCGGGGCGTGGTACGTTGTAAACTGGGGAATTATCGAGAAGCGATCGCAGATTTTAACCAAGCTCTACAATTAAACTTTCAAGATGCGATAGTGTACCGTAACCGAGGAAAAGCACGTTCTTTATTAGGTGATTATCAAGGTGCGATCGCGGATTTTAATCAAGCTATCCAAATTCAACCCCAAGACGCTTTAAATTATGTTGCCAGAGGTAACACCTATCGCGCAATGGGTAATTATCTCGGTGCAATTTCTGACTACGCCCAAGCATTGCAAATTAACCCCAATGATGCCCAAGCCTACTACAATCGTGGCATCACCTATACTTTTTTAGAAGAAATGCAAAATGCTGTAGATGATTATCAAAAAGCCATCAGCATTTTTTGTGAACAAGAAGACTGGGAAAATCATCAACAAGTTTTAGATAGTCTGCAACAAATTCAGAAATCTGTTCCCGAAGCCAAACAGCAAAAACTTAACATCTTGCGTCAGCGACTTCTACGCCTAGTTGGGGGATATTGGGAAATTGCTCAAAGATTCATTGAACAGAAAAAAGATTACTATCCAGGGATGACAGAAGAATGGTATATGCAAAAAGTCATCGATGATTTAGAACGGGAACGAGGTAGGTAATAAACAATTCAAAATTCTCTCATTCAAAATTAACTCCGTAACTTTCAAAAACCGCATTTTAAAACTACAGCAGGTTGCACATAAATGAGGTACAAACATAAATGATAAAATGAGAGTTTTAATGCAACATTTAAAGCTTGCCACACTACTACAATTTCATGTTTCAAAGATTAATTAGAACCTCTTTGATATACAATCCTCATCTGTTTAACCTCAGTTTCCTGAGATTCTAAAAACTGCATAGCGTCAATTTTTGCTAATCCCAAACTTTCCAATTGGGCAAGTTCAGAATCAGATAATGGCCAAGGGGGGCCAGATGGTGCTTCTTCTGTATCCCGCACACGAGTAATTACTAATAAAGTCCCATCAGGCGCAACCACAGAAGCAACGGAGGAGATAACAGCAGGACGTAAACTCAAAGGTAACGCTTGCATATTTCGACATTCAAATACAAAATCAAAAGCTAAATGCCATTGTGAAGGAATTGCTAATAAATCGGCAATTTCATAGTTAACTTTTGAGTTAGGAAATCGCTTTTTACACCAAGCAATAGCCGTTGGAGAAATATCAAAAGCTGTAACTGTAAATCCTAATTTTGCTAAAGCTTCTGCATCATCTCCTAAACCACACCCAATTACTAACGCTTTTTTCCCCGTGGTAATTGGTTGATGATTATTTAACCAATCTTGTAGATAGGGGTGAGGTGTTAACTTTGCCCAAGGAATTTGTTCTGTATCACCGTTAGCTGAAGCGTATAAAGTTTCAAACCATGCTGTTGGTTCTGATTTATTGATGGCTTCTAAAGCTAATTCTTGGACTTTTTGGCGTAAGTTTTGCGGTTGTTGTTCAAACATAAAATTAGTCATTAGTCATTAGTCATTAGTCATTAGTCATTAGTCATTAGTCATTAGTCATTAGTCATTAGTTTTTCTCTACTACACCTCTGTATTTGTCAGAAATCTTACTCTAAATTCTTTAAACCAATAGCAATTTTGCTATGTTTTTCTATTTGTCCCATGACTTGTTTTGCTCGTTGAATTACCACAGGTGGTAAACCCGCTAACCTTCCCGCTTCAATGCCGTAGGATTTATCAGCACCTCCCGGTTGAACTTGGTGTAAAAATATAATTTGGTCGGGTAATTCTTTGACAGTCACTTGATAATTAGCCACATTGGGCAACATCGCGGCTAATTCATTTAATTCATGATAGTGTGTTGCGAAAATTGTTCTAGCTTTGATTTCTGTAGCTAAATATTCTGCTACCGCCCAAGCAATAGAAAGTCCATCAAAGGTAGCCGTTCCCCGTCCAATTTCATCTAATAAAACTAGAGATTTAGCTGTGGCGTGGTTGAGAATATTTGCCGTTTCATTCATTTCTACCATAAACGTAGATTGACCCGTAGCTAAATCATCAACTGCACCGACACGGGTAAAAATGCGATCGCACACTCCCAACCTCGCCGACTTAGCCGGGACAAAACTCCCAATTTGCGCCATTAACTGAATTAGTCCCACCTGACGCAGATAGCAACTTTTACCACTGGCGTTTGGCCCTGTGAGGATAATTAGGTCAGGGAGTGGGATATTTTCACTACATCCCAATTCAGTAGAATTAGGCACAAAAAACCCCGCAGGTAAAGACTGTTCGACTACCGGATGACGACCTTCAACAATAGCTAATTCTCGTCCGGGAATCATTTCAGGACGACAGTAACCTTGCTGTACTGCTAACTCCGCCAAACCACACAACACATCAGCCGCAGCGACAGCACGCGACAGGTTGCGAATTGCTTCGGCTTGTGTTCCGACTTCTTCCCGCAAAGCCACAAAAATCTCATATTCCAACTGATTTAAATCATCCCTCGCAGTTAAAATCCGGGCTTCCCGTTCTTTTAGTTCTGGGGTAATATACCGTTCTTCATTCGTCAGGGTTTGCTTACGGATGTAATTACTCGGTACTTGGTCAGCTTTGGCGCGAGAAATACTAATATAGTAACCAAAGGTTTTATTAAATCCTACCTTGAGGGTGGGGATACCTGTTCTAGCTCGTTCATCGACTTCTAAATTAGCAATCCATTGTTGATCTGCTTCCACCGTCGCCTTGCGTTCATCCAACTGGGGGTTTATCCCCGCACGAATTAAGCCGCCATCCTTGAGATGTATTGGTGGTGATTCGACAATGTGGGCGCGGATATTCTGCGCCACTTCTTCTAAAATTGGCGGGACTTTTTGCAAAGCTTTCAGGAAGGGGGAACGCGCATCAGCCACCAAACGGGCTAATTCTGGTAAACGACACAGAGAATCAGCCAAAGCTACTAAATCTCTAGCGTTAGCAGTCCCGGAGGTGGTGCGTCCTGTGAGACGTTCTAAGTCGTAAATCTGCCGTAATAATTGCCGTAAATCCTGACGTAGAGGCGTATTTTCGGCTAATTCTTGAATTGTATCTTGCCGAGCGCGAATCCCTTTAATATCAAGTAGGGGTTGCAACAACCACCGTCGCAAAGCCCGGCTACCCATTGCGGTGCTAGTTCTATCTAAAGCCCATAACAGCGAACCATGAAAAGTCCCATCGCGGACGGTTTGAGTAATTTCTAAGTTGCGGCGGGTTTGCTGGTCTACAATTAAATAGTCGGTGATGGTGTAGGTTCTGAGTCTTTGCAGAGAAACACGGTTTTCCTTTTGGGTATCTTCCACATATTCCAGCAAACCGCCAGCCGCCCGTACAGCCAAGGGGAGATGGTCACAACCCAAACCTTCAAGCGATCGCACCTTGTATGTCTGCAATAATTTACTTCTAGCCTCACCTTGAGAAAAAGGGACTTGCGATCGCAAACTATAACAAAAAGATGGCGGTAAACATTCTGGTAGATGGGGTGAAGTTTCCCCCGGACGCAGCAAACTAGCCAAATCAGGCGCATTCGTCGGCACTAACACCTCAGCCGGTTGCAACCGCATCAATTCTTGAGTGAGAAGTTCTAAATTACTATCTTGAGTCGTGAAAAATTCCCCCGTGGAGATATCTGCATAAGCCAAACCCCAATGATTCCCCGCAATTACCACAGCCGCCAAGTAATTATTGCGACTAGATTTTAACATTCCTTCTTCTAACAAAGTGCCTGGGGTGAGGATGCGTGTCACCTCCCGACGCACCAAACCCACCGCCTCAGAAGCATCTTCCACCTGGTCGCAAATCACCACAGCATAACCCTTTTCCACCAATAGGGTAGTGTAGCGTTCCCAAGCGTGGTGAGGAACACCAGTCATCGCCACACGCCCAACTTCGCCACCGTGCTTACTGGTAAGAACTAATTCTAATTCTTGCGCTACCGTAACCGCATCTTGAAAAAACGTCTCAAAAAAATCTCCCACCCGATACAGCAACAACGCATGAGGGTACTTATCCTTCACCTCAACATAGTGCTGATACATCTTACTCAACTTACTGCGGTCAACCTGTCGCGTGTCCGTATGCGGTGCAGTAGAATGATTTGGTTCCGTTGGCTGGATGTCAGAGTGAGAAACAGTCATAGGATAGATGCTAGGATTTACGCACAGAAAAGCCACAACATCCCATGATAACGTGCTGTGAAAATTTCGGGGGATGCTAGCGACCATGCTACACCTATGTTTAAGATTTTCTTATGATTCCATTTTTTCTTGTAAAGTAGTAAATAGGCGATCGCACTTGGTCGAAGCTTGACGAACAGTAGTCACATCTAGCAATTCCAGCAGCTTAGAGGCATGGTTAATTTTGTGATACTCTCCCTTTGTAGTATTACAAGTAGCATTCTTTAGACTAGGTTCTAAGTTATCTTTAGCAATAATTTCTACATTAGAAGATTTGGGAATAGCATTTTCTTTAAAACCCTTACCGTAAAATTTTGTGAGAGTTGCAATATCAGCAATAAACCAAGCCTCCATTGCTTGCACCATCAAGTGACACTGACTGTCATCAACTCCTAAAGGTTTATCCCAATTATCCCTCGACTTCAAATGTTGCCAAGGTGACTCTACATTCACAGGTGCTTCTGCATCAACCAACAATATATTCAATGCGTCTGGATGGTCTTTTAAAGCATTTTTAAAGTCACGAAAAGCATGATTACGAGTACCACACATAATAATACTCCATTTAATCTTTCTACTTTTTGCAACTTCAACCAGAGGCTTGAGAAATTGACTTAATCCTTGCCTAATTAATGCTTTTGTGTTTTTACCATCCCCACCACCTTCTACATAAATTCGCACCTCTTTTACCATCGATTTCCCCCAATTTCACCCATCCGCCACAAGTCACCCAGAGAATAATTTTCCAGCCAATTCTTCAGTTTATCTGGTTCAAGCCGACGAAGATGAGAGCCTTTTTCATCTCGTTCACAAACTAACACTGATTCAGGATATTCACTCAAAGCCGAAACTAAAGCATCAGAATGAGTTGTAATAATTAATTGTGTTCTCTGAGATGCTTCAATTAGCATTTCAGCAATAGTAGGTAAAATATCTGGATGTAAACCAATTTCTGGTTCTTCAATACAAATAAGTGGCGGTGGAGTAGGGTCAAGCAGTAAAGCAATTAAAAATAAATAACGCAGTGTACCATCAGATAAACGATTTGCCGGAATTGGTTGAATAAAATTCTCTTCACGAATAAATATCTGTACAGTACCCCCATATATTCTGACACTCAGTTCTTCGGCAGCATCATAAAATTTTTTCAGTTTATCAAGAATTTTTCTAGTACCTAGTCTGTGCTGTAAATTGTTTAAAACTAATCCTAAATTACTCCCATCTTCTAGTAAAGGATGCTCAGGCAAATCGGTTTTTTGAGCATTCCTTGGTTCTGCGTATCGTCCCATCTGCCAATGACGATATAAACCTATATTAGAAAATTCTGTACTAAGATAAGAGAGTTCTGGATAAAGTTCTGGGTCTTTCCTTTGAGATAAAACAGATTGTTCTGGACTCAAATCTTCTCGGCGAAGATAACGTTTAAATCGTTCTCCATTATCCTCTATTTTGTTAACATTTAAAACAGGATGACCACTTTGATAACGATAGAAAAAATAGACATCATCTTCCCCTGGATATTTTTGTTCATTTTCTACAACTTCATCTACTAGCTCTAGTCTTTGTCCAGTTGCAGTCAAGCTCAACTGATAACGTAAATTTTGGGGTCTTTGTGGATAATTTAAAGTAACATCTATTTTAGCTACTGGATTTTCTTGTCCACCTTTCCAAAGAAACTCAGTAACTCCTCCACCTTGCCGAAAAGGAGCAGGTAAGTCTGTAGGTGTTGCTTTTAAAATTCCAATTGCTTCAATTAAATTTGACTTACCAGAAGTGTTAGGCCCAATTAACACATTTAATGGTTGTAGCTCAATATCTTCCCCCTCACTTCCATAAGAAAGAAAATTTTCTAATCGTAATTTATGAATAAATCTTTTACCTTCCATTGGCTTATCCTACTTGGCTTATCACTTAAGCTAACTGTGGTTTAACATGATAGGTTTAGCGTGATGTGCAGAGATATAATTGTGGTTTGTTGGTTAGCTATCATGAGAAATGTTCAGAATTACAGCAGTAGAATCCACAACCATTAATAATAACGTGATGTGCAATCTGATCAAAAATCAAAATTTTATGATCCTTCCTAACTTCACGTAACCAAACATAAAAAAAACTCCGCGCCCCTCCGCGTTACCTCCGCGCCCCTCCGCGTTTAATTCTCTTCCTCCTCCTCTCAACTATTAGTCACCACAACCTCACCCTCAACCCTTCCAGAGTCCGCCTCAGTATTCTCAACCCGATGAAATTCTCCAGCCCGCCAACTATCAGCAATATCCTTAATAAAACTAGCCGTAGGGATAGCAACCAACAAACCTAAAACCCCACCTAATTTAGCACCCAGCAACAAAGAAACTACCACCCAAACAGGATTTAAACCAGTTAAATTACCCAAAATGCGAGGAGCAATAAAATTAGAATTAATTTGGTCAATAGCAACAGCAACCCCTAAAACTTCCACACCTTGCCAAAAGTTTTCCAAAGCAACTAATAAACTAACAAGACCAATACCGATACCTGTACCAAAAGGAAACAGCGAGAAAAAACCAATAGCAAGTCCAAAAAGTAAAGCTAAAGGAACACGCAACGCTACAAAAGCCAAAGTCACCGTTAACGCTAAGACAGCACCCAAGGTAGCTTGACCGATAAAATAATTATGAAAATCCTCTCTGAGTATTTCCCGGACTTTAGCCCCGATGTTCACGGGAAACCATTGATAGACACCATCCCATAAGCGATCGCCATTCAGTACCATATAGGTAGTCAACACTATCGCCAGCACCACGTTAACCACAACGCCGATAGTATCGAAAGCCAAACCTAATATTTTACCAGTCACAGACTGCAATTGGTTAGACAATCGCTCTAAAACCTGCGTCACCAAACTACTCAAATTCACCGGGACTGTTTGTGTAGCTATCCAATTTTGGAAAGCGTCTAGTTGCTGCACCCCTGAATCAATCCAATTGGGCAGAACATTCACTAGCTCATTGAGTTGCTGTATGATTAATGGCAATAAAGTCAGACCTAAACCTACCAAAATCACCACAGCTAACAATAACACCCCACCAATCGCCAAGTTACGCTGTACCCCACGGCTTTGAAAAAACTGGATGGGATAATCTAAAACAAAAGCCAACAGGACGGCAGATACAAAAACACTCACCAAAGGTTGAAAATAGTGTACAACCTGAATTAATAGCCAACCGTTGAGAATAACAATAGGAAACGCCAGCCCCACAGTCAACCATCGTGGCCATTTGTTTACTGTTTGCATTTACTGGTGACTCCACATAAGTTCTAACTTTATTTTGCCTGTTATGTGGGGAATGGGGACTGGGGACAAATCAATTCAAAATTCAAAATTCAAAATTCAAGAATTTTTGGCAAATGGCAATTGGGGACTGGGACAAGGGAGACAAGGCAGCAGTGGGGAAAATCCAATGCCCAATGCCCAATGCCCTATTCCCAACTAATGACTAATAACTATTGCCGAATAAAGTCCAATAATATTTTCTGTGCTACAGATCCCAAAGGTCTGGCTTCTCCTGCTTGTGGTGAATAAAATTTACCTTTACTAATATCTGCGGGTGTCAACATTGCCATGTCCCAGCCTTCATTTAACTCCAATTGATCAAATTCCACCAACAAAGGTGCATGGAAGACATGACGCACAACTCTCTCATCGGGATAACAGCCAAATTCAAAAAAAGGCGGTAAATTGTAGCCGATTTCTTCTAAAATTTCTCGCTTTACTGCTATGTCTGGAGTTTCACCCGGTTCAATGTGACCACCAAACAACGCCCAATGACCAGGGTAGGGAATATTGGGGATATTGTCCCGCAACTGCATCAAAAATTTATTATCTTGGTAAAGAATGGCGATCGCTACATGAACTTTTTTGTTATTCATATTTCATGCTTACCAGAGCTTATGTAAATATTATCACTCCTGTTCTAGATAAACTTCCCCAAAATCTTGGTCAGCGATCGCAATGCTTTTATATAGCACCTTCCCCTTAATGACTACTGACTGTCCCTCTGTGAAATTATTCTTATTAGACACAACCCAGACAGTACCAGTAGAATCATTAATCATATATGCCCATCGTTGCACTAAAGGTACTTGCTTTTCCACTGTACCTTGGATACGTACTGTCTGTTTTTTATCTGCTTTTGATTTAAGTTCCCGAATGGGAGTGACATTAGCAGCAAAACTAATGTTATTGGTTTCCCAACCAGACACATTTAAAGGCGCACAGCTACAAAGTCCTACGACACACAGTAAAGTAAATCCTAGGTAAAAATTTTGCACTTTTTGCATAAAACTCACCAATTTAGTCATTAGTCATTAGTTATTAGTCATTAGTTATTAGTCATTAGTCATTAGTTTTTCTCCCCTACTTCCCCTACTTCCCCAGCTTCCTCTGCTCCCTCCGCTTCCTCATCTCCCCAGTCAAGAGTCAAGAGTCAAGAGTCCCCTATACGAGAACATAGAAAGACGCTACATTATCAGACGACAACGCCATAATAATCTACAAGCAAGAGTTATTCTAACTGTTGAGTTGGCTGTAGATAAATTAAATCAAGTAAAACTGGGGATGCTTATGGAAACTAGAACTGCGAAAATCTTGGATGGTAAAGCTTTAGCGGCAAAAATCCAGCAACAACTAACTTCACAAATCCAAGAATTACAAGCTAAAATCGGTCGTCCTCCTGGGTTAGCGGTGTTGATGGTGGGTGATAACCCAGCTTCGGCTGCTTATGTCCGCAACAAAGAAAAAGCTTGCGCTAAGGTGGGTATTGCTTCTTTTGGTAAACACTTTCCGCAACAAACCACCCAAGAAGAATTAGAGGATGTGATTGCCGCACTCAACGAAGATGAACAGGTAGATGGTATTCTCGTACAGTTACCGCTACCAGAACATTTAGATGCGGTGAAGTTACTGCATCAAATAGCACCAGATAAAGATGCTGACGGACTGCATCCCGTGAATTTAGGGCGATTGGTACGCAGTGAAGCTGGGTTACGCAGTTGTACACCTGCGGGAGTCATGCGGCTATTAGCAGAGTATGAAATTCCCTTGGCGGGAAAACATACTGTAGTGCTAGGACGAAGTATTTTAGTGGGTAAGCCGATGGGCTTGATGCTATTAGACGCTGATGCTACTGTTACCATTGCCCACTCGCGATCGCAAGATATCAACACCATTACCAAAAATGCTGATATTCTCGTCACCGCCGTTGGTATTCCCGGCTTAATTACTGCTGAGATGGTGAAACCAGGCGCGGTTGTGGTAGATGTGGGGATAAATCGCGTCACCGATGCTAATGGCAAAAGTCGCTTAGTTGGCGATGTGGAATTTGCAGCAACCGCTCAAGTCGCGGACTACATCACCCCTGTTCCTGGCGGTGTCGGCCCCATGACTGTGGCAGTGTTGTTAGAAAATACATTTGCTAGCTATTTAAAAACAGCAAAGGAGAAAGGAATTTTAAATGGTAAATAAAAAATTATGAAAATTAACATAACTCATCATTTATCATTTAACTTCCTGAATGACTCAAGTCTGAGTTAATCTTTTGGTTCCAGAGCATCATAAAATTGTGACGTATATCAAAAACAGCCAAAAGCCAAAAATTTAAGGAATTGTAAGAATGGTAGCAGCTGATAACCTTCAGAAGATGCCAGAAAAAGCCACATTTGACCTAGAAACTTATCTCAAAGAGCGCAAAAAACTCTGTGAAGCGGCTTTAGATCAATCTATGCCAGTCATTTACCCAGAAAAAATTTACGAGTCAATGCGCTACTCGCTGTTAGCTGGAGGTAAGCGTCTGCGTCCCATTCTCTGCCTAGCTACCTGTGAAATGATGGGCGGTACAATTGAAATGGCAATGCCCACAGCTTGTGCTGTGGAAATGATCCACACCATGTCATTGATTCATGATGACCTGCCCGCAATGGATAATGATGATTATCGTCGCGGTAGGTTGACAAATCACAAAGTTTATGGTGAAGACATTGCGATTTTAGCCGGTGATGGTTTATTGGCTTATGCTTTTGAGTTCGTAGCCAGCCAAACCCCCGAAAGCGTCTCTAGGGAGCGTGTCTTACAGGTAATTGTTCGTTTAGGAAGCGCATTAGGAGCAGCCGGCTTAGTGGGTGGTCAAGTAGTGGACTTAGAATCAGAGGGTAAGTCAGATATTTCTCTAGAAACTCTCAACTTCATCCATAACCATAAAACAGCCGCCCTTCTGGAAGCCTGTGTTGTCTGTGGGGGAATTTTAGCGGGTGCATCATCGGCAGATGTTCAAAGACTCTCGCGTTATTCCCAAAACATCGGGCTAGCATTTCAAATTATTGATGATATTCTCGATGTCACAGCTACCCAAGAGCAATTAGGCAAAACCGCCGGTAAAGACCTCATCGCCCAAAAAGTCACCTACCCTAGTCTCTGGGGTATTGAACAATCCCGTGCTAAAGCCCAAGAGCTAATTACAGCCGCTTGTGCAGAACTAGAACCATTCGGGGAATCAGCACAACCTCTGCAAGCACTGGCTCATTTCATTACCAGTCGCAATCATTAGATTAGCTCTGGGTAAATTCAAAATTCAATTCAAAAATCCATTCCAACTCATCATGGTGGGCAAAGCTTTGTCTTGAGTATGTAGTCCTACCAAAACAAATTTATTTTCCTAAATCGGAGGGATGATATTATTTTTTGAATTTTGAATGAGAGAATTTTGAATTTTGAATTGAAGCCTCAACCTTCTCTCTGGAAACATCACTACTGCTAATATCGACTAACCGAACCAAAATACCATGCAGGACATAGGCGAGATTTTAGACAACCGGGTGCTAGTGGTGGCTCTGGTAGCTTGTTTTGTAGCTCAAGCTTTAAAGCTAGTAATTGAGCTAGTTCAACACCGTAAACTGAATGTACGCGTTCTAGTGACAACTGGAGGGATGCCCAGCGCACATTCAGCTTTGGTGACGGCTCTGGCTGCTGGTATTGGACAAACCATTGGCTGGGCATCGCCAGACTTTGCCTTGGCTACAGTTTTTGCGATTATTGTTATGTACGATGCTGCCGGTGTTCGCCAAGCAGCTGGTAAACAAGCCCGCATCCTCAATCAAATGATTGATGAATTATTTCGGGAAAAACCAGATTTTAACCAAGACAGGCTCAAGGAATTGCTAGGACATACACCTGTACAAGTCATAGCAGGTTCCGCTTTAGGGGTGACGATTTCTTTATTAGCTAGGTCTTTATTAGTTAGTAGTCCATAGTCAATAAATAGTTAGTTCACTAACAACTAATGACTAATAACTAATGACTTACTGTACCCGCACAACTGATCGCAGTAACATGACTTTACTGCTATCTACTAAGACAGCAATAAAACCGCGATCGTTGAGTTTCTGTAATGTGTTGTAAGCTTCTTGTTGGTTAGTCGTATAAACTGCCAGCAAGTAGGGTTTTTGTCCAAAGGAAGCAAGACCAACATTACCGCCTACTACCTGTTGAACGCTATTTGCAAGTTCTGGACGGTTAAAATAATCCACTAATACGGCAAAACCCTGCCCTAGACGTTGGGGATTAAAGGGTACTGTGGTAGTTGTCTGTGCTGCTACTTCCCCAGGTCTAGTAGTGATAATGGCAGACAAACCTACAATCATGTTGATATACCTAGCCCAACGGTTAGCATCATCAATTTTGCTAAATCCCCCGATGCGCGTTACCGTATCACTGAGATATCGGCAGGTAGTAGTTTTAATCTCATTGGGTAAGGCGTTACGTAACTGCTGCTGATTCTCGGTGGTGGGACTGACTACCAGCAATAGGTACTCCCCAACCTTGGGAGGTTGACACACAGGAAGGGAAGTTTGGGCTTTGACAGAATTTATGCTACCCATCACCCCCGCGATCGCTAGTCCGAATACACTGGATAAAGTGGCAAGTTTCTGCACAGAATTAGCACGCATAAGCGAATTTTCAAGATTTTTAGTGAAGAGTCATTAGTCCATAGTCAATAGTAAACGAGCTAATGACTAATGACTAATGACTAATGACTAATGACTAATGACTAATGACTAATCACTCAAGACACTGAAGCCAGAGATGCCAAAGCATCAGGAATTGTTCCAGTAGGAGCTTGAAATTCTCCAGTAATCACGTATTCTAATCGCAATTTCAACCAAGTAATAAATTGCTGATTGGTAGAAATAATCGCAGCTGCGGGTTGAGGACACTTAGCTTTGATTTCTGCCATTTCAGGAGCTTCTAAAAACGCTGGTTGTGGTACTAACCAAAAATCAATTTCTTTTTCTTGTTCGTGATAATGACGGGTGCGTTCTTTTAGCACTTCTTCCATCGGTTCTTCTTGTAATAAAAAGCGTCGGCTGGCCAAAACGTAATAGTATGTTTGCATTCTCATCCTGTAGTTTTTAATTAAATCGTCGCAGGGTACAGTATGACTACTGTACCCCTATATGTACTAACTCTAGCGGGATTTTTTGAACCAAGAACTAAACGGGCAACCTTTACCTTGGTTGTCAGCAGCTACTTTACCACCAGCTGTTAACTTTTCTAAAAACAGGGTGTTGTCAAAGTAGTGTTCCAAGGACACAATCTTCAAGTCATCGGTGACATGGGCAACGCTCAAGCCGATAATTTCTACTGTCTCACCCGTGGGAGCATAGTCTTTATATGAGCCTTGAAAATGTCCCCAGTGCCGCCATTTAAAGGTAACAACTGGGGGGCCTGAATAAACTTCCAACACTTCCCAAGGGAAACCTTGGGGAAAGGTGCTATGGAAGAGATGACCAGATGTTTCAAAAGTTTCTTCAGAGGCTTTGTAATGCTCAGAATCCCCCATGAATACATTGTAAGTACCTTGGACGGATACATCTGCGGCTGTAAACTCTTTACCGCCATTGGTAGTGATGCGAAACTTATCGTTCACCACTGACAACCACTGCTGTGGGTTGGTTTTGAAAGATACCTCCATCTCAAAGGTTCTCACTAAGTTCTGCACGATCGCCTCTAGTGAACCCTCAACATGATTGCGTGTGCTTTCTTTGGCTAGATTCTCTTTAGAGCGAGTATAATCCGGTGCAGTACCATACCGCCACTGAACATTAGTGCTAGCAGCGATCACTTTATCCCTGTCTTGTACCCAAAGCGGAAGCTCGTTAGATTGTGTTGCGCTCATAACAATTCAAAATTCTCTGATTCAAAATTGAGAAAACCGTTCATGGTAAGTATCCTGACTTCACAAAACATTTTCTGAAGTCTTCCACACCAACAACGATTTTCGAGATTACGCAGTCACAACCCCTCTAGAGCAGGCAGGGAAGCAGGGGTATGAGGGGCAGAGGGGCAGAGGGAGCGGAGGGAGCAGAGGAGAGTTTATTTTTAATACCCAGTCCCCAGTCCCCA
>NZ_CAWMSA010000089.1:73756-79055 GCF_963870205.1 Anabaena sp. CA = ATCC 33047
ATACCTACTAATGCTGCTCGGCTAATGATGGTATGACCAATGTTGAGTTCTTCCATTCCTGGCAGCGCAGCCACCGGGTAGACATTCCAGTAGGTCAGCCCATGACCGGCGTTGACTCGCAATCCAGCTTTAATGGCTTGTTCACACCCTTTAGCTAACACAGCTAATTCTTGATGACGACTGGTTTCGTCGCTGGCTTCTGCATATTTACCAGTGTGTAGCTCAATAAACTTTGCCTGCACCTTGACAGAAGCTTCAATTTGTGCAGGTTCAGCATCAATGAACAAACTCACTGGAATGCCAGCACCCTGCAATTTATCGACTATCTCTCCTATTCTAGCAATTTGCCCGACTATATCTAAACCTCCTTCTGTAGTAACTTCTTCCCGTTTTTCGGGGACTAAAGTCACATAATCGGGTTTAATGTCAAGGGCAATTCCCAACATTTCATCTGTAGCAGCCATTTCTAAATTTAGGTGAGTGCGTACTGTCTGCCGCAATAAACGCACATCCCGGTCTTGAATATGCCGTCTGTCTTCCCGCAGATGTACTGTAATGCCATCTGCGCCCGCTAATTCTGCCAGTACGGCCGCAGCCACCGGATCCGGCTCTACCGTCCGCCGTGCTTGGCGAATGGTGGCTATATGGTCTATGTTTACACCAAGTGTAGGCAACCCCAGTATCTCCCTATCCACTGTCCACAGAGATTTATCTTACCTGAAATTGTTAACAAAATGCTTGGTTAAGAACGTCCAAGTTGATTTTTATCAGTAATAATTGAGCAGGAAAGCTAAATACAGATAAAATTCTCAGAATAATAATTTTAGATGAAAGTTATCGTTAAGATAACTCTGGGGGATAAATTAAGCGATCGCTAGTCATTACATCCGAAACATCCAACTTTTCTGTTATTTCCCACAATTACTAATTTGTATCAGCTTTATTGCTCACAAATTGTTAATGGTGATGGAAAATTTTTTGTATACCATAAATATTTTTTCCCTGAAGAACTGAGATAGTTCTACGAATTTTCAAAAATTAGTGTGTTTACCTGAAAAACTATGGCAGAATTGTGGACTTACTTTTTTCACTCAGGCCCATTTATCCCACATGGACACTGCTATCTATGGCAAACAGATTTAGTTTTGTTACATTTAGTATCTGATGCACTGATTGCTCTAGCTTACTATTCTATTCCTGCTACACTTTTCTATTTTGTTCGTAAGCGGCATGATCTGCCGTTTAATTGGATATTCTTGTTATTTAGTGGTTTTATTGTCGCTTGCGGTACTACTCATATTTTAGAGGTTTGGACACTTTGGCATCCCACCTATTGGGTATCGGGATTTGTCAAAGCTGCCACCGCCGGAATATCTTTAATTACCGCCGTCGAACTCATCCCTTTAGTACCAAAAGCTTTAGCACTTCCTAGTCCTGCTCAACTAGAACAAGCGAATCAACAATTGCAAATACAAATAGCTGAACGTTTACGGGTAGAAGCAGAACTGAGAAAATATCAAAATCATTTAGAAGACTTGGTTGCGCTTCGCACCCATGAAATTACTCAAACTAACGAACAATTACATCAAGAAATCGCCGAACGTCAGCGTCTTTTAGAAGTTGTCAGAGAAAGTGAAGAACGCTACCGTTATTTAGCTGAGGCTATTCCTCAACTTGTGTGGACTGCTAATGCTGACGGTGAATGTGTTGATTTTAATCAGAAGTGGTGTGAGTATACTGGGCTAACATTAGAGCAATCTTTGGGTTCTGGATGGCTAGCAGCATTACATCCAGATGATGTCAACAAAGCCTATGAGGTATGGGTAAATGCGGTAAATAGCAGCACTGTATACGAAAATGAATACCGATTTCAATGTGCGTCTGATAATTCCTATCGTTGGCAGTTGGCGCGAGGCTTACCACTTAAAGATGAGCATGGCCATGTAGTTAAGTGGTTCGGAACTTGTACAGATATCCACGAACAAAAACAAATACTAGAACAACGGGCGCATTTGCTGGAGTTAGAACAAGCCGCACGAGCTAAGGCAGAAACAGCTAATCGGATTAAAGATGAGTTTTTAGCTGTCCTTTCCCACGAGTTACGCACGCCTCTAAATTCTATTCTGGGATGGTCTAGGTTGTTACAAAGCCGTCAAATCGACCAAACCAGGACATCTCAAGCACTAGCCACGATTGAGCGTAATGCCACATTACAGGTGCAACTCATAGAAGACTTGCTAGATATCTCCAGGATTTTACAAGGTAAGCTAGTGCTGAATATTACAAAAATTCATTTAAATGCTGTAGTCTCGGCAGCACTAGAGACAATGCGCCTAGCAGCAGAAACAAAATCAATTGAGATCATCACAGTTTTGGAATCAAATATCGGGCAAGTTAGGGGTGATTCGGCTCGCTTACAGCAAGTAGTTTGGAATCTCCTTTCTAATGCCGTAAAATTTACACCGAAGGGCGGACAGGTAGAGGTACGACTTCAACGAATCGATGACTATGCTCAGATTGTCGTCAGTGATACAGGTAAGGGAATTAGTCCTGAGTTTCTGCCCTATGTCTTTGATTACTTCCGCCAAGCAGATAGCAGCTCTACAAGAAAATTTGGTGGGCTAGGGTTGGGCTTGGCTATCGTCCGTAAAATTGTAGAAATTCACGGTGGTACTGTCACAGCAGACAGTCAGGGTGAGGCTCAGGGAGCAACGTTTACAGTGCAATTACCGCTTGTGCCAGAGGATAGCTCGAATTTGACAGATAAACAAAATCAACTGTCATTATTCAGCCCTGAATATTCACTGCTGGCTGCCATCAAGATTTTAGTGGTTGACGATGATCTTGATTCACGAGATTTTATTGCTTATATGCTAGAGCAAGAAGGGGCTGAGGTGAGCGTGGCGGCTTCCGCAGTTGAAGGTTTAGAAATATTAGCTCAATCCCAATTAGATGTGTTAGTCAGTGATATCAGTATGCCTGACATCGATGGCTATATGTTGATTCGCCAAATCAGAACTTGGGCAGCCGAGCAAAATGGCCAAATTCCAGCGATCGCCTTAACTGCTTTTGCCAGACAATTCGATCAACAGCAAGCTCTCGCCGCCGGGTTTCAAATCCACTTAGCCAAGCCTGTTCATGCTGAAGAATTAATTGCTGCCGTGGCCAGGTTGATTGTCCAGTGAGCGGAGGTAGCGGAGAAAACGAAACTTTGAGCAGGGAGAAACGGGAAAAGTTCTCTCCTCTGTGCATTGCTGCCCTCTGCTCCTCTTAGCCCCAGTCGCCAATACCTACTCCTTACTCCCTTGTCCAAGCAACTGATTAACTACCCGATCTAAACCTACGGAATGGGCAGCTTTGAATAACAAGCGATCGCCTGCTTGCATATATGTCTTTAATCTCTCCACTAAATCACTGTGGCTGGTAAAGCACTCTGAAGGTATACCTACGGCACTTTTGGCAATGGTTTCGGCATCTTGTCCGTCAGCTAAGACTAGCAAACCGTCTAATTTTAAATCTCGGACTTTTTCACCGACTCGCTGGTGTAGTTCCGGCGATCGCTCTCCTAATTCTTTCATTGCTCCTAATACGGCAATTCTCCGCTTTCCTGGTGTGTCTGCTAATAACTGCAACGCTGCAATCATAGCTTCCGGTGCGGCATTGTAAGTTTCGTCTAGGATAACAATATCATTGGGTAAAGTCAAGCGTTGCGATCGCCCGGTGGGCATATTCACAGTTACACCATGTTTGAGGCTTGCCCAATCGATGCCTAAAACTTGGGCGACTGCGAGGGCGGCTAAGAAATTGCTGGCGTTGTGACGACCTTTTAAGGGGAAGGGTAACTGGATTCCTGAAACTTCTATAGTTTCGTTGTCAATGAGTGTGCCGTGAATGTCACCACCAGAAAAACCATAGGTCAAAACTTGCCCCTGCCACAACTTCGCCGCCGTTGCCAGTAAGAGGGGATTGTCGTGATTGAGAATAGCTACACTATTTTGGGGCATTTCGGCTAATAATTCACATTTTGCCTGAGCGATCGCTGCTTCTGAACCGAGTAACTCAATGTGTGCTGTCCCCACATTGGTAATCACGCCAATTGTCGGGCGTGCTATTTGTGTGAGTTCGGCGATTTGTCCTCTACCCCGCATTGCCATCTCAATCACGGCGTAGTCATGTTCTGCATTCAGTTCTAGCAGGGTTTTGGGTACGCCAATTTCGTTATTGAAATTGCCAAAGGTTTTATGTACTTTACCCTGTGTACCCAAAACTGCGGCTATGAGTTCCTTGGTGGTGGTTTTCCCCACAGAACCCGTCACCCCAATAACTGGAATGTGAAAGCGATCGCGCCACCATCGACCAATTTTTTGATAAGCTTCTAGGGTATTGTTGACTTTTAATACAGGCAGCGTAGAATTTTCATAGTCAAAATCAACGATAGCAGCGATAGCACCCTGAGCGATCGCAGTTGCTACAAAAGCGTGTCCATCAAACTTTTCACCCCGCAAAGCTACAAAGACTTCACCTGGTTGGATGACACGGCTATCTGTTTGTATACCAGTGCTGACTTGTGCCAAATCAGCTGCACTTAAATTTACAGGTTGGGCTAAAACTGCTTGAGTGAGTTCGGTTAAAGTAGCAAACATAAAAATTGGTCATTGGTCATTGGTCATTGGTCATTGGTCATTAGTCATTGGTCATTAGTCATTGGTCATTAGTTTTTCTCCTCCGCTTCCCCTGCATCCCTACACCCCTAGCTGAAAACAACAGTAGTGCCAAAAAAGCTCAACTTCTTTGGCACACATAGTATATAGGCTATTGAGTATTTACGACTGGCTAATTGACACTCACCGCCCTAAAAGTGCGGTGATTCTTTGTTCACAGACCCAACTTGCTCAGACAGGATTTCTCCAACCTGAGTAGAGGTCGAATCTCCCAAAGCGTTCGGATCTAAGATCCAAGTTCCCGTATGCCCTACGGTACTCAAGGCCAATTTCAGAATGTTGATTGCAGCATTCCAATCTCTATCCATCTCAAAACCACATTCACAAACATGGGTTCTTGTAGATAGAGATTTTTTCACTACTGCACCACAATTAGAACATTCTTGAGAAGTATAGGCAGGATTAACAGCAACAGTTATTCTGCCAAACTTCACCCCGAAATACTCTAACCACTTTCTGAATTGATACCAACCAGCATCATTAATAGATTTAGCCAGACAATGATTTTTGACTAAATTTTTAATCCTCAAATTTTCATAAGCTACCAAATCGTTAGATTGGATTACGCAACGCGCCAC
>NZ_CAWMSA010000090.1:0-394 GCF_963870205.1 Anabaena sp. CA = ATCC 33047
TCGCTTTATCTGTGCGGTCGCTCTTTCAGTTATTTCTAAAATCGAAGACGATGCAAGCAGCGCACTGTGCTTTGGTAGTTGCGCTGAAATATGCGCCAGATGATCCAGATTTTGCAATTGCACGACAACATCTACAAGCTGCGATTGCACTTTCTGAAAAATATCACAAAATCTACTGGAGTATTTTCTGGAAAACATCTCCTGAGAAACTCAAAAGGAAAATACGTTTCCAGTGCCACGAATTAGCTTTTGACACATATTCGCACTTAGTTAAGTTGGCTGAGTTGGTAAACAAGTATGCGGCTGACCAAACTTCTTGCAACATCCCACAGCCACAGTCCTGGCTTGAATTTGTTTTCAACCTAGAACTTGCGTTTGAGTGGATTGAACAAGA
>NZ_CAWMSA010000091.1:0-253 GCF_963870205.1 Anabaena sp. CA = ATCC 33047
TCAGACAGGATTTCTCCAACCTGAGTAGAGGTCGAATCTCCCAAAGCGTTCGGATCTAAGATCCAAGTGACCGTATCCCTACCGTACTCAAGGCCAATTTCAGAATGTTGATTGCAGCATTCCAATCTCTATCGATAACAAATCCACATTCACAGACATGAGTTCTTGTAGATAGAGATTTTTTAACTACTGCACCACAATTAGAACATTCTTGAGAAGTATAGGCAGGATTAACAGCAACAGTTATTCTGCC
>NZ_CAWMSA010000091.1:415-578 GCF_963870205.1 Anabaena sp. CA = ATCC 33047
TCTGATTGATTCTGGTGGGAATGAAACTTTATAATTCAATACGGTTCAGTTAAGGCTAAAAAGCTGATTAGTGATGTGAAATTTCGGAGCTTCTACTCGTTTTCCAGTACCTCTGTGTTTTAGTTTTTTAGAACGAAACTTTGATACAGGTTTTTTCACAACT